>NZ_JAMOKS010000045.1:0-50626 GCF_023656785.1 Parabacteroides caecihominis | reverse complement strand
AATTCATCGCTCGGGGAACGCCTTAGCGGCAAGGGGCGCGAGCACGTGTCCCGACGAGCGAAAAAATTGTTGGAATGGATTCTTTTTTAGTGGATTATTTGGAAGTTATTATATATTACAAAATGTCGTCCGATCACATTCTCTATGAATAATACAGGCGGAAATCACCCGACACAGGAAGTGATCGACCGTTTCCCTACTGTCGACGGAAAAACATATACCTATACCGACTGGAAAAAAGATGGCAATAATGATATCTTTACCTTATGGCAGAACCGCGACAAACGCTTCTATGCAACAGTCGTATATCAAGGCGTTACCTATTTCAATACAGTTATGGAACTGAATGAAAACGCACAAAACGATTATGCATATGGTAAAAACATGGGATCCAGAACTGGATATTATTCAAAGAAAGGCATTGATGAAAGCATTTCTATTTCCGATTGCCAGAAATCCGGAACAGACTATATCGACATCCGCTTGGCAGAAATCATGCTGAATTATGCTGAAGCAGCCGTTGAAGTAGGTAAGCAGGGCGAAGCATTCGAAATACTGAAACAAATCCGTGAACGGGCAGGTATTAACGAAACGAGTTCCGATCCTGAACTGAAAGGCAAAGTGTACGGACTGAATCCAAACATGAACCAAAGTGAAATGCGCGAAGCTGTCCGCGAAGAACGCTTCATCGAGTTATTGTTCGAACAGAAACGTATGTGGGACTTACGCCGTTGGATGATCTACGACAAACTTATGATCGGTCAGGAAAAACGTCACGCACTGGTGATGAATAAACAAACTGACGGGACATATACTACTTATTTGTTCGACCGTGACAATACGCCGATGATCGCAAAACAAAATATGTACTTCCTGCCAATAAAACGCAGTGAATTAAGTAACAACCCTAACTTGGAACAAACAAAAGGTTGGGAAAATGGTACATTCGATCCGCAGGCAGGACTGTAATAGTAAATAATAGACCACATCTGCGTGGCATTTTACAAAAAGACGGCATTTCCCTCGAATTACTTACAATTCGTACGGAATGCCGTCCTTTTTATACCCTTCTATGAACATAAAGACACAACCAAACCCGCCAACAAGAGTAGCTTTAACGATATTTCAACAACTTTTCACTTACAACAACTTACAATACCCACGGATTATTTGTTATACAGTTACGAATTATTACGTAAAACCGCTTTATTGAATCAAATTATCACACAATAGAAATTTAAAGGACATTTGGATACGTTTAATGATTATAATATATCAAAACGTCGTATATTTGCACTACAACAAAACAAAAAGAAACAAGAATAGGAGTAAAACAAATAAAATGACAAACCCAGTTAGATTCACAAAGATGCACGGAGCCGGTAACGACTATATATACATAAACACAATGGCTTATCCCCTGGAAAACCCGGAAAAGCAAGCTATTAGATGGAGCGCTCTCCATACAGGCATCGGGTCGGATGGATTAGTCCTGATAGGTTCATCTGAAAAAGCCGATTTCAGCATGCGGATATTCAATGCAGACGGTTCCGAGGCCATGATGTGCGGAAATGCTTCCCGCTGCATCGGCAAATATGTATATGATGCAGGACTGACCGATAAAAAGACAGTCACCCTCGAAACATTATCCGGCATTAAAGAACTTCAGCTGACCGTTTCGGATGATGATACCGTCAGTGAAGTAACAGTCGATATGGGAACACCCGGAATCGGCGAACCAGCCCTCGAACTGGAAGCCGGCGGACAGGTTTACACCGGAACCGTCGTGTCGATGGGCAACCCTCATCTGGTTATTTTTGTTAATGATATAAACGATATCGACTTACCGGCTATCGGACCTAAGCTGGAAACACACGCCTTCTTCCCCGACCGGACCAATGTTGAGTTTGTACAGGTTTTAAAAGACGATGAAGTCCGGATGCGGGTATGGGAACGGGGCTCGGGCATCACCCAGGCTTGCGGAACAGGAGCTTGTGCTACAGTTGTAGCCGGTGTCGTATGCGGTAAGACGAAGCGGAAAACAAAAGTATTCATGGACGGCGGCCCGCTCACTATTCACTGGGACGAAAACTCAGGAAAGGTCTACATGACCGGAGGAGCAGTCACCGTATTTGAAGGAATAATAGAGAAATAACACAAAAAGCAAAACAAAGGGCCAACAACCCCGACAAAACAACAACATAAAACAATTGAACGAATATGGCACTGATTAATGAACATTTCCTGAAACTGCAAAGCAGTTACCTGTTTTCCGACATAGCGAAAAAGGTAAACAGTTTCAAAGTGACACACCCTAAAGACAAAATAATCCGCATGGGAATCGGTGATGTAACACAGCCCCTGGCACCTGCCGTCATCGAAGCCATGCATAAGGCGGTGGATGATTTGGCTTCTACAGAGAATTTCCACGGTTACGGTCCCGAACAGGGATACAGCTTCCTGATTGACGCAATCATCAAGAATGATTATGCCAGCCGCGGCGTATTCCTGGAGCCGGGAGAGGTTTTCGTCAGCGACGGTGCCAAAAGCGATTGCGGAAATATCGGCGATATTCTCCGCCACGACAACAGTATCGGGGTACTCGACCCGGTCTACCCCGTTTACATAGACTCCAACGTCATGAGCGGACGCACCGGAGTATTGGAAGACGGCAAATGGAGCGATGTTGTTTACATCCCCTGCACGGAAACAAACAATTTCACGCCCGAACTGCCGGCCCGCAGGGTGGACATACTCTACCTCTGTTACCCGAACAACCCGACGGGAACGACCCTGACGAAAGACGAGTTGAAGAAATGGGTAAACTATGCATTGGCAAACGACGTCCTGATTATGTACGACTCGGCTTACGAGGCCTACATCCAGGACCCGAACATCCCCCACTCGATATACGAAATCAAAGGGGCGAAGAAAGTAGCCATCGAATTCCGCAGTTTCTCGAAGACAGCGGGTTTCACCGGAGTACGCTGCGGATACACGGTTGTCCCGAAAGAACTGAACGGCTTCACGCTGGGAGGCGAACGGGTACAGTTGAACAAACTGTGGAACCGCCGGCAGACGACCAAATTCAACGGAACCAGCTACATCACCCAGCGGGGTGCCGAAGCGGTTTACTCTCCGGAAGGCAAAGAACAGGTAAAGGCAACGATTAATTACTATATGACCAACGCACGGATTATGAGAGAAGCCCTCCAAGGTTGCGGCCTGAAGGTGTACGGCGGCGAGAACGCCCCTTACCTCTGGGTGAAAGCCCCGAAAGGTCTCAGCTCCTGGAAGTTCTTCGATAAACTATTGTACGAAGTCAACATCGTTGGGACACCGGGCGTAGGATTCGGCCCGAGTGGCGAAGGTTATCTAAGACTCACCGCCTTTGGCGACAGGGACGACACTTTGGAAGCTATGGCCAGGCTGAAGAAGTGGCTCTGAAGAATTGAAAATTGATAATTGATAATTGAAAATTGAAAATTAAGAATTAGCAATTAGCGACTGACAATTAAAGAGCGAACGTTTCTCTGGGCAAATAAGAACGAAGCAGGAAAGGCGCATCCGGCTTTGTTACCGGCAAAGGCTTTTATAAACAAAAAGAGAAACATTATGAAAACAATGACTTTCAGGCAACCAGTTTTGGCTGCTACGGCTCTACTTATGTCTTTTACGACCTTTGCACAAGAGGAAAACAAATTTGAAATCGCGCCTGCCGCCGACCTGGTCAGCAGTTATGTATGGCGCGGAGTGTACCAGACGGGACCATCCGTCCAGCCGAGCATCGCACTATCGTATGCCGGCCTCTCTCTCACGGCGTGGGGTTCCACGGACTTCTCAAGCATGAGCGATCCGAACAAGGGTAAGGAGTTCGACCTCACAGTAGGCTACGGAATCGGAGGATTCAGTATCGGAGTTACAGATTATTGGTGGGCAGGCGAAGGCAAACGCTATGGCAACTATTCGAACAGCCACTTCTTCGAAGGGGCCGTTGGATACAACTTCGGCGAATCGTTCCCTCTGGGGATCACCTGGAGCACAATGTTTGCCGGAGGAGACAAGGATGCCGACGGCGACCAGCAGTTCTCCACCTATGTGGAAGCCGCCTATACCTTCAGCGTATTGGGCGTAGACGTCACCCCCGGCATTGGTGTTTCACCCTGGACAGGAATGTACCACAAGGAAGGCAAAGACGGTTTCGCCCTCTGCTCCATTGCCCTCAGGGCCAGCAGGGAGATAAAAATAACAGACTCGTTCTCCCTCCCCGTCTTCGCCCAATGCATTGTAGCCCCGAATCAAGACAATGTGTTTTTAGTTTTCGGACTAAGTATAAAATGAAACAAAAAATCTGCGTTCATCTGCGCCCGTCTGTGTCATCTGCGTTCCATGAGGGAGCCTGACGAAAGCAGCAACGCAATACAACAAAAGAATTAAGTAACGTATCAATTTAGGTTATCTCATAAAAAGGACTGTATAGAGAAGCCGGCCGCTGCTTTTCGATTTTATAGAATGTTATACCGCTTGACCACACCTGACTATGGCAGGCAGCTCTATACCTCCTTTTTATCAACTATAAAAAAAGTAAGGTTATGAAAAAGATTGAAGCTATTATTCGCAAGACCAAATTCGAAGATGTGAAAGAAGCACTTCTCGAAGCAGACATTGAATGGTTCTCTTACTATGACGTGAGAGGCGTCGGCAAAGCCCGCCAGGGACGTATCTACCGTGGTGTTGTCTACGACACCAGCTCTATCGAGCGCATCCTCATCTCCATCGTCGTACGCGACAAGAATGTGGAGAAGACCATACAGGCAGTCATCAAGGCGGCACAAACGGGTGAAATCGGCGACGGACGCATCTTCGTCATCCCCGTAGAAGACTCCATCCGTATCCGTACCGGCGAACGGGGCGACATCGCCCTCTACAATGCCGAACAGGAAAAATAACCCGCGAGACCATACAAATAACAAACGAAACAAATACGACGATTATGGACACAACATACACAATTACAGACTTAGCTTTATCGCTCGACACCGTGTGGATGCTACTTGCAGCTATGCTGGTATTCTTTATGCAGCCGGGATTCGCCCTGGTGGAGGCCGGCTTCACCCGCACCAAAAACACAGCAAACATACTGATGAAGAACCTGCTCGACTTCATGCTGGGTTCCCTCCTGTTCTGGGCAATCGGCTTTGGAGTCATGTTCGGCGCCGGAAGTTTTGCAGGCATGCCTCATTTCTTCAACATCAGTTTCTACGACACACAGTTGCCCGTCGAAGGCTTCCTGGTTTTCCAGACCGTATTCTGCGCCACGGCAGCCACCATCGTATCGGGAGCCATGGCCGAACGGACAAAATTCTCCATGTACCTGGCTTACACCGTACTTATCAGCGTACTGATTTATCCTGTCAGCGGCCACTGGACCTGGGGAGGCGGCTGGCTGATGAACGGCGAAGAAGGCAGCTTCATGATGAACACCTTCGGAACCACTTTCCACGACTTTGCCGGGTCGACCGTCGTGCACTCCGTCGGCGGATGGGTAGCCTTGGTCGGCGCCGCCATCATCGGCCCGCGTATCGGCAAATACGACAAAGACAGGAAATCGCGTGCCATTCCGGGACATAATCTGACAATCGCCTGCTTGGGTGTCTTCATCCTCTGGTTCGGCTGGTTCGGATTCAACCCGGGTTCACAGCTGGCCGCTTCGGGCGAAGGCAACCGCATGGCAATCTCCCACGTATTCCTGACCACCAACCTGGCTGCCTGCGCCGGAGGATTCCTCTCGCTGATCGTAGCCTGGATGAAATATAAAAAACCGTCGCTGTCGCTGACACTCAACGGTGTATTGGCAGGCCTGGTAGGTATCACTGCCGGTTGCGACCTGGTGTCGCCTGCCGGAGCCGTCCTGATCGGGGCCATCTGCGGAACGGTCATGGTCTATGCTGTCGACTTTATCGACCATGTCCTGAAAATCGACGATCCTGTCGGAGCCTCTTCCGTACACGGTGTCTGCGGATTCCTCGGAACCGTACTGACCGGATTGTTTGCCACCGAACAGGGCCTTTTCTACTCGGGCAGTGCAAACTTCCTGCTGGCACAGCTTTTCGGAGCCGCCATAGTCGGATGCTGGGCCGCCTTCATGGGATTCGTGGTCTTCAAAGGACTTGACATCGTACATGGCTTGCGCGTCACCCCCCGTGTGGAAGAAGAGGGGCTCGACATATACGAACATGGCGAAACGGCCTACAACAGTTGATACGCCATAACACTATCGGGATAGGGTAGTCAACACCATCTGGACAGGGCAATAGCCACCATCGAGATAGTGTGAATCGCACCACCCTGATAGGGTAACCCCTCGGATACGATAGTACCTCATCCGGATGAGGCTATCTACCACACCGGGATGCAGCGGTTCACATCATCGGGATGAGGCAGATAACCGCATCCCGGTGCGGTACCATAGGATACGGGAAGGGAGACACCCCCTCTCCTCCCATACCGACAAAGACAATCAACATTTTAAACTATATACACATGTCACTGATTATTCCAAAAGATTACAAACAGACGCTTACACCGGAAACGACCGAGCAAGCGATTCAGATGTTAAAAACCAGCTTCCAGGAGAAACTGTCGAAAGCGTTGAACCTGCGCCGCGTAACCGCCCCTTTATTCGTTCTCTCGGGAACCGGCATCAACGACGACCTGAACGGGGTGGAACGTGCCGTCAGCTTCCCCATCCACTGCATGGGCGAACGGCGAGCAGAAGTCGTCCACTCGCTCGCCAAATGGAAACGGATGAAACTGGCGGCCTACCGTATCCCTGCCGGCTACGGACTTTATACCGACATGAATGCCATCCGCGGCGACGAAGATCTCGACAACCTTCACTCGCTATATGTCGACCAGTGGGACTGGGAAAAAACCATCCGTCCGGAAGACCGCAATCTGGATTACCTGAAACGCACCGTACGCTGCATTTACACGCTACTGAAAGAAATCGAGGAGATGGTCTACAACCAGTATCCTCACATCACTCCTTCCCTGCCGGACAACATCACCTTCATCCATGCGGAAGAATTACAAAAGATGTACCCGGGCATCCCTCCCCGTGAACGCGAAAACAAAGCAGCTGCTAAATTCGGTGCCATCTTCGTTATCGGCATCGGCGGCGAACTGACAAACGGGGAGAAACACGACGGACGTGCCCCCGACTATGACGACTGGAGCACGGTCAACTCCGACGGCTTCAACGGCCTGAACGGTGACATCATCCTTTGGAACGACGTCTTGCAATGTGCCTTCGAACTGTCATCCATGGGTATCCGTGTCGACAAGGAGGCCCTGCGCCGGCAGCTGGAAGAACGCGGATGCCCCGAACGTGCCGGCCTGGAGTTCCACAAGATGCTGCTCGACGGCCGCCTCCCGCAATCCATTGGAGGCGGCATCGGCCAGAGCCGCCTCTGCATGTTCTTCCTCCGCAAAGCACATATCGGCGAGGTACAGGCTTCGATATGGCCGGAAAAACAGGCTGACATCTGTAAGCAAAACAATATCATCTTGTTATGATAAGTTACCATCAGATATAAATAAAACAAACACTTACTATAAAAATCAGGTATTATGTCAAAGTTAAGATTCAGAGTAGTAGAATCGGCCTTCAAGAAAAGAGCCGCCGAAGTAGCCGCCCCGGCAGAACGTCCGTCGGAATATTTCGGAAAGAACGTATTCAACCGCGAGAAGATGTTCAAGTATCTTCCGGAAAAAGCCTATGCCAGACTGGTCGACTCCATCGACAACGGTACCCCCCTCGACCGCGAGACTGCCGACGCCGTAGCCTCCGGCATGAAGAAATGGGCCATCGAAATGGGCGCAACACATTATACCCACTGGTTCCACCCCCTCACCGAAGGGACAGCCGAAAAACATGACGCTTTCGTCGAACACGACGGCAAAGGCGGCATGGTCGAAGAGTTCTCCGGCAAACTGCTGATACAACAGGAACCCGATGCCTCCAGCTTCCCGAACGGTGGTATCCGTAATACGTTCGAAGCCCGCGGTTACTCCGCCTGGGACCCTTCCTCTCCTGCTTTTATCGTGGGTGACACCCTGTGTATCCCGACCATCTTCATCGCCTACACCGGCGAATCCCTCGACTATAAAGCCCCGCTGCTGAAAGCGCTTGAAGCCGTAAACAAGGCTGCCGTCGACGTATGCCATTACTTCAACCCGGAGGTAAAGAAAGTATATTCCTACCTCGGCTGGGAACAGGAATATTTCCTGGTAGACGAAGGACTCTACGCCGCCCGCCCCGACCTGCTGCTCAGCGGACGTACGCTGATGGGCCATGAGAGCAGCAAAAACCAGCAGCTCGAGGACCATTACTTCGGTGCCATCCCCACCCGCGTCATGGAATTTATGAAAGAGTTGGAAATTGAAGCCCTCAAACTGGGTATCCCATTGAAAACCCGTCATAACGAAGTGGCTCCGAACCAGTTCGAGCTGGCCCCTATCTTCGAGGAATGCAACCTCGCCAACGACCACAACCTGCTGGTCATGGCGCTGATGCGTAAAATCAGCCGCAAGCACGGTTTCCGCGTCCTGTTGCATGAAAAGCCTTTCAAAGGCGTCAACGGCTCGGGCAAGCACAACAACTGGTCGCTGGGCACCGACACCGGCATCGGCCTGATGGGTCCGGGCAAGACACCGGAAGACAACCTCCGTTTCATCACCTTCGTAGTAAACGTGCTCATGGCCGTCTACCGTCATAACGGACTGCTGAAAGCCAGCATCTCGAGTGCCACCAACGCCCACCGCCTGGGAGCCAACGAAGCACCTCCCGCCATCATCTCCAGCTTCCTCGGCACGCAGCTGTCGCAGGTATTGGAGCACCTTGAAAAAAGCGAGCCCGAAGACCTGATGCTGGCCGGCAAACAAGGCATGAAGCTCGACATCGCCCGCATCCCCGAGTTGCTGATTGACAATACCGACCGCAACCGTACTTCGCCTTTTGCCTTCACCGGCAACCGTTTCGAGTTCCGTGCTGTAGGTTCCGAAGCCAACTGCGCGTCTGCCATGCTCGCCCTCAATGCCGCCGTGGCCGAACAATTGAAACTCTTCAAAGCCGAAGTAGACGCAAAGATTGCCACCGGCAAAGAGAAATTCGCCGCCATCCTGGAAGTCCTCCGCAAAGACATCAAAGCCTGCAAGGCCATCCACTTCGACGGCAACGGTTACAGCGATGAATGGAAAGAAGAAGCCCGTCGCCGCGGTCTGGATTGCGAAACCAGCGTACCGCTCATCTTCGACAACTACCTGAAGGAAAGCAGTATCCGGATGTTCGAATCGACCGGCGTCATGACCCACAAGGAACTCGAAGCCCGCAACGAAGTAAAATGGGAGACGTACACCAAGAAAATCCAAATCGAAGCCCGCGTGTTAGGCGACCTGACGATGAACCATATCATCCCTATCGCCACCCGCTACCAGTCTTCGCTGATTGACAACGTATATAAGATGAAGGACCTCTTCCCGGCAGAAAAAGCCTCCGTCCTCTCCGCCCGTAACCTGGAAATTATCGAAGACATCGCCTGCCGCACCAACTTCATCAAGGAAAAGGTAGACGAAATGGTCGAAGCCCGCAAGGTCGCCAACAAAATCGAAAGCGAACGCGAAAAGGCAATCGCCTACCACGACACCATTGTCCCAATGCTGGAAGAAATCCGCTACCACATCGATAAACTGGAACTGGTAGTAGACGACCAGATGTGGACGTTGCCGAAGTATCGCGAATTATTGTTTATCCGATAAGACCACACATTCCTTAAGCCGGGGTGTCCCTCCAAAGCATCCCGGCTTATCTTATCATCTCACTCAGACAGTAGTTTTTTGTTGATTGTTTTGTGTTTGCAAGGGGAGCATGCTGTGAAGTATGGCTCCCCTTCTTTTATATTCCCGGAGAAATATATACCTTTGGACCATCATTATATAAGAAAGGAGTTTACGTTATGACGGCAATGGAATTACAGCAATGGAAAAAGAACTTCATCCGTAATTATTTGGATAAGATAGACAGTTTGGAAATGATGGATAAACTGGAAAAAAGCACAAAGCGAATACTGAATAAAAAAGCAGCCGTTTTGTCTCCTATTGCGTTTAGCATTGAGGAAGCCAACAAAGAAATCAACTTGGCAGAACAAGAATTAAGCGAAGGTAAAGGTATCAAGGAGCCCGAAATGCATCAATTCTTTGAAGAATGGAGAAAGAAATTGAAGTAATCTGGGCACCACGTGCACAAAGACAAGCAGATTTAGCCATCACCTATTGTCTGAAACAATTTGGAAAAAGAACTGCCCTCCGGTTCATGAACAAATTGGAGAAAAATACTATACGTATTAAGAACAATCCGTTCATCGGAACTCCTGAACGTCTTTTGGCAAATAGAGCTAAACAATATCGCTCTTTAATTGAAGGATATTACAAGCTCGTTTACACTATAGACAATGAATATTTAATACATATCGTTTTATTGTGGGATTGCCGGCAAGCCCCCGATAAACTCAAACACGCTATACGATAAAAATAAACTCATATGAACTACGGATTCGTAAAAGTAGCAGCAGCCGTCCCACACGTACAGGTGGCAGACTGTTTTTATAATATTCAGCAGATGGAAGGTCTGATGCGCCAGGCTTCGGACAAAGGCGTACAAATCATTGCCTTCCCCGAAATGTCGGTAACGGCTTATACCTGCCTGGACCTGTTCGCCCAGCAGGCTTTGCTGAAAAATGCAGAACAAGCCTTATTGAAACTGGTCAGCGACACCGCCGACCTGAATATCCTCACAATCGCAGGCGCCCCGTTAGTGACGGAAAACAGACTGATAAACGCTGCCGTAGCTTTCCAGAGCGGAAAGATATTAGGCGTAGTCCCCAAGACATACATACCGAACTACAAGGAGTTCCAGGAACAACGCTGGTTCACTTCCGCCACCGAATTACGGGACAAGACCATCTCAATCGGAGACAGAACATATCCGTTGGGCAGCCACTTGCTCTTCACCGCCGGACAGGTAAAAGTCGGCATCGAAATATGCGAAGACCTGTGGGTTCCCGTCCCCCCCAGTTCCTTACTGGCGATGGAAGGAGCCAATATCCTTGTCAATATATCCGCCAGCAACGAACTGATCGGAAAACATCATTACCTCCGTTCGCTGATATGCCAGCAGTCCGCCCGCTGCATGGCAGGGTATGTCTATGCCTCCGCCGGTTTCGGAGAATCCAGCACCGACCTTGTCTTTGCCGGCAACGGGATCATTGCAGAAAACGGCACTCTATTAGAAGAATCCCCACGCTTCACCATGCAGGAACAACTCGTCATCAGTGAAATCGACATCGAGAACCTGCAAAACGACCGCCAGGTAAATACTAGCTTCATGCACGGCGCCTCCACCCTGCTGGGGGGTGAAACAATAACAATCCCGTTCGCCCTGTCTGAAAACTCCGGCCAGCCGGTATTGACCCGCTCTGTCGACCCGCATCCGTTCACTCCTTCCGGCGACGCACTGAAGGAACGTTGCGAAGAGATTTTCCAGATACAGGTAGCCGGACTGGCTAAACGTATCGTCCACACACACTCCCGGACAGCGGTAGTCGGTATCTCCGGCGGACTCGATTCCACACTGGCATTGCTGGTAACCGTCATGACATTCGATGCCCTGAATATCCCACGCAACCAGATACTCGGCATCACCATGCCCGGCTTCGGAACGACAGACCGCACCTACACCAACGCTTGCGACCTTATCCGTTCACTGGGTGTCACATTAAAGGAAATCTCCATCAAGGATGCCTGCCTCCAGCATTTCAAAGATATCAGTCACAACCCATCGGTTCACGACGTGACCTACGAAAACAGCCAGGCCCGCGAACGCACCCAAATCCTGATGGACGTAGCCAACCAGAAAAACGGCATGGTCATCGGTACCGGCGACCTTTCCGAACTGGCCCTTGGCTGGGCTACCTACAACGGAGATCACATGTCGATGTACGGTGTAAACGGCAGTATCCCCAAGACGCTTGTCAGATACCTGGTAGAATGGGTTGCCCACAACCGGGTGGATGAAGCCTCACGTGCTACATTGCTGGATATCGTCGACACTCCAATCAGTCCCGAACTGATACCCGCCGACGAAAACGGAAACATCAAACAGAAAACGGAAGACCTCGTAGGCCCTTACGAACTCCACGACTTCTTCCTCTACTATTTCCTCCGTTTCGGCTCCTCCCCCGCCAAGATTTATTTCCTGGCACAACAGGCTTTCAGCGACAGTTACGACAAAGAGACCATCCGGAAATGGCTCCACACCTTCTTCCGCCGTTTCTTCCAGCAACAGTTCAAACGCAGTTGCCTGCCGGACGGTCCGAAAGTAGGTTCCGTCAGCCTCTCCCCCCGTGGCGACTGGCGTATGCCGAGCGATGCCATGGCGACACTTTGGCTGAAGGAGATAGAAGAGTTAGACTAAAAAAACAAAAGATAAAACGTCCCGCATCCAAATTTGATAGTTTAGATGCGGGACGTTTTATTTCCAAATTCCGTTTTATTAAATCCTGACTATCTTCTCTCAGACAGCAGCTTTCATTCGTTTATAAATACTTTTTAATATCGACACCTTGGATATTAATTCATTCAACACAGAAACAATATCATTTTCCATCAATGGATAATCATGGGCAATCTCATTACGCAATTCCCGAATATATCCCCACTCATCTGCACTATCTATAAAATGATAACGCTCCAAAAGATTTAGAATATCCCGCATTGGCAAAGCAGAAACATCTTCATCCAAATACTCCAACACATATCGGAAAATCTTAGCCCCCATAGCATCCTGTAGTTTGGAGAAACGAAAAATAAACTGATCCATACAACGGATTTGGTTCTCATCCAAATTCGTATAGCTATCAACAGACATAGGGATATCCGTATGCATAGCCTCTAAAGCCTCATCTATGCGTTGAATGTGCCGGTCGCAAATATCAAATTCACGACTCAATCGTTCCATCAATTCCTGTTTTCGATTTGTCATATTAATCGTATACCTGTTATTAATGCCTCCTTTGCAACCAACGATTCTTCATGGTCGCCTATCACATCGATTTTCTGATCGCCTAAAAATTGTTTCAGCCGAGCAATCATGCGTATACGAGCCAAGACACCTTTCTTTTCGGATGTAGTACGTACTAACAGATCAATGTCTCCACCACGTTTCTCGTTATCTGTTCGTGAACCGAACAGATAAACTTCGACACCTTCCCCGTAAATTTCTTTTGCTACACGGACAATCGATTGTATGTCTTTCTTATTTAAGCGCATTTTATCTCTGTTTTTACAAAGATAGATACTTTTATTTTGTATTCAATACTCCACATTCCGAATTCTTACTCGTAGGACTACTGTGCTATTATATAAAAAAGGCTACCGGAATCCCGATAGCCTTTTGTTTTTTTATCGCTTACTTATCAATTACATGCCGAATGCCGGTTTACGGTGAATCCACTGTCCGCGTGTAAAGTCAGGGAAATCAACCAATGCACCGCCACGGGCGATAGACATTTCAGACAAACCGGAGATAGCACTCCATGCAGCTGCATCGTAGCAGTCCATAGGAGCCGGTTTCTTATTCTTGATGGCATCGATCAGGTCGTACATCATGATGAAGTCCATACCACCGTGACCGGCTTCTTTTGCCTGGGCATCCAGCTGAGCCCACAGCTTATGGTCATATTTCTTGAACCATTCGTCAGAGTCATCCCAACGGTGAGGTTTGGATTTACCCTGTACATATACATGGTTGCCATCGTTCATCCACAAACCTTCAGTACCCTGTACACGGAATCCCAAAGAGTAAGGACGGGGAGAGTTTGTATCGTGTGTAACGATGATCGTCTGGCCGTTCGCACATTTAATCATAGAAGTTACGATATCACCCAGGTTGAAACGAACTTTTGCCAACGGATGGTTTTCACCGCCATTGTCTACGATAAACTTATGCAATCCGCGAGACTGAGTTGCCATAGCAGACAGAGAAAGGAAACGGTTACCACGGTTGATGTCCATGCAGTTTGCAATCGGTCCGATACCGTGAGTCGGGTAAATATCACCATTACGTGTTACAGAATGCTGTGTACGCCACTGAGCTTCAGCAAAAGCTGTCGGGCCCATACGCAAGTCACCGCTACCCGGTACATAGTTATAGTTTTTACCGTCATTGAACTTCACTTCACGCAAGTCATGTTCGTAACCGCAACCACCGTGCAGCAACTCACCGAACAAACCTTCGCGAACCATGTTCAAAGCAGCCATGCAGTCACGACGATAACAAACATTTTCCATGATGTTCAGATGGCTGCCTGTTGCTTCCGATACGTTAACCAAATCCCAGCATTCTTCCAGCGTATTGGCAGCAGAAACTTCTACGCCAACATAAGGAACACCGGCTTTCATGGCTGCAACCGACATCGGTACGTGCCATTCCCACGGGCTGGCAATAATCACGCAGTCGAACTCTTCATTGTTCAACATCTTTTCAAATTCACGTTCGCCACCTTTATACACTTTCGGGGCATCCACGTTGAATTTAGCGATGTGTTTCAATGTACGGTCGATCGGGCCTTGCTGGATATCGCAAATAGCAACAATCTTATTTCCCGGGATAGCCAACACATTATTGATGTGCTCATGGCAGCGTGAACCTGTTCCGATAAATCCGAAACGCAGTTTACCGTCATCTTTTCCGGCTGTTTTTTTCTTCTGAGGTTCTGGAGAACCTGCTACTGTAGTGGCCGAAGCAGTACCTGCCATAGCCAAACCTGCTGCACCAACTCCGGCGGCAGTCATTTTCTTAAGAAAGGAACGACGAGTGTTTTCCATGTTCTTTATTTAGTATTTTATGTTAAGTGGGCAAATTTATAATATTTAATCAACTTCTCAAATATGTTTAGAAAAAAAGAGTCAATCATTTTAATCTATTAATAGTTTGTCATCTTTCCAGTCTCCCTTTTCAGCTTCTCGAAAGTCATCATCATTTGGCGCAACCGTTTAGGTTCTTTATCCGCCAAGTTATGATTCTGTCCGACATCTTCCTTTACATTATATAACTGGTAACAATTTCCCAATCCCGAAAAACCGGTACCATCAGGGTCGTCATAATAGCTGGGATACGGTGGAATCATCACCCAGTCGCCCTGATGGAGAGCATAATTGAAATAACCTTCCGTCACCAGTTCCTTACGTCCCTGGTCGCTTTTTCCCAAAAAGACGGGCAAAGTATTCTGGCTGTCCGTCTTATCCGAATACGTCTGCCCGGTCAATGCTGCCAATGAAGCCAGCAAATCCATCTGGCAAACCAATGCATCGGATACTCCCGGTTTTACAACCGCCGGCCAACGCAACAGGAACGGGATGCAAGTACCGCCGTCATACAGGCTGGTCTTTCCACCGCGGTGAGGGCCTGCCATCTTATGATTGCCTACCATTTCGACAGCCTGGTCCTGATAGCCGTCATCCAATACGGGACCGTTATCGCTGGTCAGGATAATCAGGGTATTCTCCGTCAATCCCAGTTTATCCAGTTCTTTCAGAAATTCAGTCACACACCAGTCAGCTTCCAGGATGACATCTCCGCGAGGTCCCATACCAGATTTGCCGACAAACTTCTGATTCGGTACACGGGGCACATGTGGCTGGTGCAATCCGTAATACAGGAAGAATGGTTTATCTTTATTGTCTTTCAAAAAGCCTTTGGCTTTCTCCAGAAATAACTCAGCCATATCTTCATCTTTCCACTGGGCAGCCTTACCGCCTTTCTGGAAACCGATACGCGGCACACCGTTTACAATCGAACCGGCATGTCCCACACTCGGATGCATCCGGAGTAGTTCAGGGTTATCTTTACCGGTAGGTTCACCGGGAAAATTATGCTTATAACTGACATATAGCGGGTCATCCGGTTCCAGTCCGACTCCTTTCCCGTTTTCGATAAAGATGCAAGGCACGCGGTCGTTGGTCGCTGCTTGGATGAACGAATAATCATATCCCACTTCCTTGGCTCCGGGATAAACCGTTTCATTCCAGTCTACCGCTCCGTCACCCAGTCCCAGATGCCATTTACCGACCGAGCCGGTTACATAACCGGCCTGTTTCATGACCTTCGGCAAAGTAATTTGTTGTGTATCGATAATCAGAGCGGCATTACCGGGAAGGATTTTAGCATCCTTATTCGTCCAGGGATACAGCCCGGTCAAAAGTGAATAACGGCTGGGCGTGGATGTCGCTGCCGTACAATATCCCTGCGTAAAACGCAGTCCTTCGTTTGCAATCCGGTCCATACCCGGAGTCTGTATACGGGTGGCTCCGTAACAACTCAAATCGCCATACCCCAAATCGTCGGCTACAATGATTACGACGTTGGGCTGTTTTTCGCCCTGTTCTTGTCCCGACTGAGGTTGTCCGGCAAAAACAGAAGTTGGCAGTGCTAAGCCTGCCAACATCCCAAATGAATAACTGAATAATTTCTTTTCCATTCACATATTAGTTTTATAAGATCATTCCAATGGATTCTGTGTCAATGTCCCCGGATAAGCATTAATCTCCGACTGAGGAATTAATTGCACAACCAGCGGACTGGTCGGTTCTATCTCCAGAATAGTATTGTAAAATCCCGGATAACGGCGTACCATCGTATCGCCCACCCGATAAACATCAAAACCGCGGTCGGCCTCATAAGCCAGTTCCAGTTGACGTTCTTTCATGATAAGTTCTTTGGCATTCGTCGCATCCATCGAGGCATACCCTTTTCCTGGCAAAGAACGTTCACGGACAATATTTACATTTGTTCTGGCAAGCTCGTAATTACCGGTTTTAGCCGCTGCTTCCGCACAAAGTAAATACATTTCCGCCAAACGGGAAACTATCGGAGAATGAAGTTGTGGAATCCCGTCTTCCAAAGAACATTTATAACAATAAAACATAGGATATCCGTTATTCAACTTCATCATATAATCATCCTGACCGACATAAACCTTACCGTTATATTCAATTGAATATTTTTTGTTACCTGCATTCACAGGAGTCAAAGTATATGTATCCTCCCCAATTTTAGTTGTCAACGTCGTACCCTGTTCCGCTATCTCACCTTGTTTATAAGTATAACCGGTCAACGTCCCGTTTTTATCATATACTTCATGGAAGAACCGGAAAGCACGAACCGGCAATCCGTTCTTTTGCGTATACTGAGGGTGGATAAATGCAGCACGTGCATCGGTAAAGTTTTCACTTGTCCAGTCATTATATCCCGTTTCATTCAGCAAATCCAGATATTTCTGGCTGGTATATATTTCTCCCCATCCCACATCCTGGATATTGGCATACATACTGCCGATTACCGGATTATAATTTGTAATCTCGGCATCCATCCGTTTTACGGCAAAGACAGTTTCCACCTGTGCTTTGCTATCCGGTGTCATCTGATTATAAGTCATGAAAACATCACGGCTCAATAACTGGAATTTACCGCTTTTAATCACTTCGTTGGCATAATAATAAGAAGAGTCGGCATACGTCTTGTTCGGATTCTCATAAGTGCCGCTCATATAAGCATACATTTTAGCCAACAGGGCCTGAGCAGAATATTTGGAAGCATAGATAGCCGATTTGTAAACCGTCATCAACTCTTCCCCTTTACGCAAATCGGCAACAGCCTGTGCATACACCTCTTTCACCGTCGAACGGTCAGGCAAAACCAATCCGTCCAGATTATCGGGAATATCCACGATAGGAACCGCCAGGTTCGTTTCAGGCGACTGATAATAAGGGCGTCCGAAAATACGGCACAGATAAAAGTACATCATCCCGCGCATAAAATAAGCCTCCCCTATTTTCTGGTCTACTTCGGCCGATTCTCCTTCCTCAACCATCTTTATCAGGTTACTTGCCTGGGCGATAATTTTGTATCCGTTACTCCAAACTCCCGGCAGATGATTATTGGTAGCCGTATGTTTATACGACATATACTGGCTGAAATTATTTGTCGTTGCATTCTGCTTCATGATATTATCACCCGGATATTCTCCCGTACGGTGCATTACATCCGTCGCCGAACGTAACTGGGCATAACATCCGTTCAACAAAATATCCAAAGCCTCTGCTTTATCTTTCTGGATAGTCTCTGCGGAATAACTGCCATACGGAAGACGTTCTATATCACACCCGTTCATCATCAATGCGGCAGCTCCTAATACTATTATATATAATTTCTTCATAACTGTGCTCTTTTTATTATAAAGTAATATTTAATCCAAACATAAATTTACGTGTCTGCGGATATACGGAAGTGGCAACGCCCGTACCCTTGCCATTATTCAATGGAGGTACTTCCGGATCAATACCGGAGAAGCCGGAAATCACAAACAGATTCTCACCGGAAGCATATACTCTCAGGTTGGAGATAAATTTCTTAACCGGAATATTATAACCGATAGTCAGGTTTCTCAAACGCAGGTAACTGGCATCTTCCAGATAACGCGAAGAAGTACTGTTGGAATTCGACTTGTTTCCATAAACCGGCAGCGGATGTGTAGCTATATCGCCTTCCTTTTCCCAACGGCTCCAGCCATCTTTCAGTTTCATTTGGTTACGGTCGGTATAGGCACCGTCGGAATCAAATTCCATACGCATATAATTGTAGAGTTTTCCTCCAACCGAATATCCGAAGATAGCAGAGAGGTCGAAATCTCTCCAGGTCAGGTTGGTTGAGAAACCACCATAGAAATCGGGAGTCGACGAGCCGCAGATAACACGGTTGGCCGATGCCTTCGAATAACTGTTGGTCGTTACGCGGTTTCCGTTCTCATCGGTCATATACCATAACGGATCACCGTTTGCCGGATCTACGCCTGCCCATTCTGTCGTGTACCAGGAGTCGATATCATAGCCGGGTTTCAATATTTTATCGGAAGCTCCGACAACCGCTGACTGGCCGTTACTGATAATGATTTCAGGATCATCCCCATACAGTTTCTTTATCTTATTGGTATTCTTAGCTATATTGGCTGAGATATTCCAGTTCCAGTCTTTTGTTTTCAACACATCGGCAGAGACTGTCATCTCGACTCCCTTATTCTGCACCTCACCTATATTCTTATAATTCACCGACCAGCCTGTCACAGCAGAAACCGGTACATTATATAACAGGTCTGTTGTTTTTTTCTGATAATAGTCCAAATTAATGGTCAGACGGTCAAACAGCACAGCATCTACACCGACACCGAATGTATAAGTCTTCTCCCAGGTCAAATCTTTATTTCCGATTTGCGACATCATAGCTCCCGGCACTCCGTTATACCCTCCGCTAATCGTATAAAGCGCATACTGGGGATAAAGGCTGGCAGGACGGGCGCCGACCGACCCGTAACTGGCACGTAACTTCAACAAATTCACCCAATCGGCATGGAAAAATGCTTCACGATTGATATTCCAACCGCCGCTGACCGAGAAGAAAGTACCGTAACGGGCATTCTCTCCGAAATTGGAAGCGCCGTCCCTACGAAGAGAGAACTGTGCCAGATATTTATTATCGTAAGAATAATTGGCATTCAGGAAATAGGATTGTACAGCCCATTCATTTTGTGAACCGGCAACCGCCTTCGGTGTCGTGGCGACATCAGCCACACTGAAACCGGCAGGAAAACCGGAAGCCGTCTGCGAAGTAACCGTTCCCGAATAAGAATTAAACTCATATGCCAGGATCGCATTCACCGAATGTTTTCCAAAAAGCTTGTTAAAACGTAACAGATGATTCGTATATAACCGGTTATACTCAGACTTATAGTCTTTCAGCAACCCGTTATCGGCTTTCCCTCCGGATGAACGTGGATCGGTATATGTCTTCTGTGCCGAATTACCGTATTTATAGTTATTGACAGACGAAAACGTCAGCCAATCGGTAATCTTGATATCGAAATCGAAGTTTCCCATAAACTCATAAGAAGTAGTCTTTCCATAATTCCATTGCAGGTCATACAGATAATTTCCCATTTTCGGCGATACCCATTCTACCGGTTGCGACTCCTGATAAAGGTTACCGTCTTCATCATAAGGACTATCCCAGGGCAGACAGGAATACATCGAACCGACAGCATGTTGCTTGTCATCGACATCTCTGCGGGCACCCCATACAGACGGTTTGATCTTCAGCCAGTCATTTACCTGGTAGTCCACATTGTAACGGAAATTATAACGTGTCAGGTCATATCCTTTCACAGCTCCCGACTCATCATATATGCCAAGCGACAAATAACTTTTCATCTTATCCGTTCCGCCGGATATCGAAAGATTATAATCCTGGGCGATTCCCAGGTGAGTAGCACAATCCCACCAATCGAAATTCTTGTTCCGAAGGTCTTCTGTATATTGCGGGAACTGGATCGACTCCTGGTTCGAGAAAGATTTGTAATAATCATACAATTCACTACCGTTCATCACCGAGAAACCACCTTTATTCAACTGGGTAATACCAGTTTTAGCCGAAAGACTAATCGTTGCCTTACCACTCTTCCCTTTTTTGGTCGTTACGACAATGACCCCGTTCGCCCCCATCGAACCATAAATAGCCGTTGAAGCCGCATCCTTCAGCACAGAAATAGATTCGATATCCATCGGATTCAGGTTTCCCGAACCGTCACCGACAAGCACTCCGTCGATTACCCACAAAGGGTCGGTTCCCCCATTAACAGTGGCTTTACCACGAATCACAATCTTACCGGTAGCTCCCGGCTGTCCGGAACCGCTATTCACATATACACCCGGAGCCTTACCGCTCAACAGGTTTTCCGCAGAAGGGGTCGTTATATCCAATAACTTATCTTGTTTAACAACCTGCATCGCACCGGTAAGGCTTTCCTTCTTCTGAACACCGTACCCGACAACAACCACTTCTTCCAGTGCCTGGGTATCTTCCTTGATCTTAATGATCATTTTGCCAGTTTGTGCTTTTACCTCGCTTTTCAAGTAACCGATATACGAAACTTCAAGCATCGCACCTTCCGGCACCTCCAGTTCGAAGTTACCATCCAGGTCCGTACTTATTCCATTCAACGTTCCTTTAACCAGCACATTGGCACTGATGATCGGCTCGCCGGTCGTTCCGTCAATCACTGCACCTTTCACTTTAATTGTTTTCTGTTGCGCCTTCATAGAAGCAACAAATGTTTCCGTTTCTTTTTTAGATGTAATCTTGTAAACGATTATCTTACGATCGTTTACAATAAAATCAGCATGCTGATTTTTCAGGGCGTTTCTCAGAATCTGTTCCACCGACCGGTTTTTCATCTCCACCGATACACGTTCAGACAGGTCGATGTCATTATTCCTGATAAGGAAGGAGTAGGAAAATTCTTTTTCGATCTGGTCGAAAAGTTCCTTTAAGGTTGTCGTGTCTAACTGAACAGACATGATACAGGTCTGCAACTCCGTAGCCAACATCGTTCCGGGGATCATAGGTACACTTGCCAGCAAACATGCTGAAAGCATCCATTTCCCGGACTTTTTTAAATAGTTCTTTTTCATTTTAGTTAGATTTACAAATAGACTTTATTTTATTTATCTTTGATTACCAATTCATTTCCTTGTTGTTTCCAGGCATACTTATGCTCGACATCTATTTCCCTGAGAATATCATCCAGGGTATAGTGGCCAGAAAAACTACCTGTATAAATTTCCTTTTTCAAGGATTTGCTTTCTATACGTATATGAATATTATATTTACGTTCCAGGTCTTTAGCAATCTGCAGGAAAGATTTATTTTCAAAACGGAGCGTACCGCTTGTCCAGTCATACGCTTTGCTTCCATCTATCTCCGTCATTTCCACCCGGTCGGTTTCCTTATTATAACTCAACATCCTGTTCGGACGTAACTCCACCTCTTCCGCATGTTTCTTATCATTCAGATGCACATTTACTTTACCGGAAACCAGACTTACATCAATTGTTTGATCTTCTTTATAGGCTTTGACATTAAACCGGGTACCCAATACACGAACATTTAGGACTTCCGACTTGACAACGAACGGTTTCAGGGTATCGCGAGCTACTTCAAAATAAGCCTCCCCTTCCAATTGTATTTCACGATCTTCCTTACCGAAATTCTTGCTGTATCGAAGAGAGGAACCGGCATTCACCCATACAACCGAATGATCCGGTAAAACCACTTTCGACTGCGATCCCATCGGAGCCGATGTTTCAAAATAGGCCAACTGCGTATCGTCCATATTCCGGTTACCCAACCGGTAAGAGGTTACACCGACTGATAAAAGTAATAAACCGACAGCTGCTATCCGAGCCCAGGTAGTCCATAGGCTGCGTTTTCCGGCCTTCTGTTGAACCGGCTGCATCAAACTTCCAAAATATCTCTCGAAATCTGCTTTTCGGGTGGAAGAGAAAACAGGTACATGCGCTGTTGCCCACCAATCGGACATTTCAAACAGGATTTTCTTGTTTTCTTCATCTGCATCCAGCCAGGAAGACAATTCCTGTTCCTGAGCCTCTGTCAGTTCTCCCGCAAAATAGCTGAATACCAGCTCTTCAATATGTTCGTTTCTTGTCATCATATAAATTTCAAGCCCGGAATATCGGGTTGCTTCCCTTATATACACAAGAAACTGGGATTGCGTTTAAAAGAAATACGATTATTTTTGAGAAAAATTAAATAAAAGTAGAAATAATGGATATAGATCGCCTAAAAGGTCTCTAAGCTTGGATAATCCGATTTTGACTTGTACACGTACGGTACTTTGACTGATATTATAGATCTGTGCAATCTCTTCGTACGACTTATTATGATAAAGATACTGTATAAAAATATCACGGCATTTTTTAGGAAGCTGGTCAACCGCCTTGTATATCTGTTCTTCAAACTCTTTATTTTCCAGATAAGCCAACGGATGGGATTCGGCGGAAATCTGTTGCTCCTGGATAGTCAGCAAATGTTCCTGCACATCCGACATCGGAACCATTTGAAGGCGTTGCCCACGAAGATGATTAAGGCATCGGTTCTGTACGGCACGGATCAGATAAGCCTGCACCGGAAATATGAGTGTGGAACGGTTGTTCCACACATTAATAAATACATCATTTACAACTTCACGGGATGCTTCGGAATTGAAAATATATTTGGTCGCCACTGCACAGAGATACACGTAGTAGGTAGAATACAGCAACTCAAAAGCTTTTATATCACCTTCATTTATACGTGTAACAATATCTTCTCTTATTTCCGGCATCTACAACATTAAAATCATACTTTGCACAAAAATAAGGAAATTCTGCAAAGTATCGGGTACTTTATGATTTCTTTTTGGCAGTCTTCTGGTTTCCCGCCTCAGCCCGCTTCTTATTCCGCCAGAAACTGCCGTCGCGCTTGCTGCCGAACATATTACGTCTTTTCGATTCCTGCTTAATGGCTTCTTTCTTCTCTGCCACGGCTGCTTTTACATCTGCCGTTTCAAATTCATTTCCGCCGGCAACAGGTATCTGTTTGCCTATCAGCTTCTGGATATCTTTCAGGTACGGCACTTCCTCTGCATCGCAAAATGAATAAGCGACACCGCTGCGTCCGGCACGGCCTGTACGTCCGATACGGTGTACGTATGTTTCCGGCACATTCGGCAGTTCGTAATTTATCACATGCGAAAGATGGTCCACGTCGATACCGCGGGCGGCAATATCCGTAGCGATCAGTACACGGGTGGTATGGTCCTTGAAATTAGTCAGTGCACGCTGGCGGGCTGTCTGGCTCTTGTTTCCATGGATAGCTTCCGCTCCGATATTCGCTTTTGCCAGGACACGGGCCACTTTGTCCGCCCCATGTTTCGTACGGGTGAATACCAGCACCGATTCCAAAGAAGAATCTTTTAGCAAATGCGTCAGCAGGCTTACCTTCTCCGCCTTTTCCACGAAATAAACGGACTGGTCGATCTTATCCACCGTCGATGAAGCCGGAGTAACCTCCACCTTCTGCGGCTCATGCAGGATCGTTCCCGCCAGGCGTTCTATCTCCGGCGGCATCGTTGCCGAGAAAAACAGCGACTGGCGCTTTTTGGGCAACAAAGGTAAAATACGTTTGATATCATGGATAAATCCCATATCCAGCATACGGTCGGCCTCATCCAATACAAAATAATCAAGATATTTCAGGCTGATAAATCCCTGGTTGATCAAATCAAGCAGACGTCCGGGGGTTGCGATCAATACATCTACGCCACGTTCGAGCGCATCCGTCTGAGGTTTCTGTCCTACACCACCGAATATAACGGTATGCCTCACACCGGTATATTTACCGTATGCCGTAAAACTTTCTCCTATCTGGATGGCCAGTTCGCGGGTTGGTGTCAGTATCAATGCTTTGATACCACGCACTTTACCATGCTGGCGTTCGTTATACAAATTCTGAATAATAGGAATGGAAAATGCAGCAGTTTTACCTGTTCCGGTCTGTGCACAACCTAATAAGTCATATCCGTCTAAAACGTAGGGAATTGCTTCTGCTTGTATAGGGGTTGGAATTGTATAACCTTCTTTTGTAAGAGCCTTTTGTATCGGCTCTATCAGTTCTAATTGTTCAAATGTCATCTAATAATAATGTTGAGCCATCGCGGCTCGTTAAATAAATAATTGAATGCAAAGGTAATAAATAAAACGGGAATCATCCTAATCAGTGACTAAAATGTATAAGAATACTTCCGAAAGACATTCTGTATACTTTATAAAAAGAGGTAGGTGTAAATCAATTTAGAGGTACGTCTAAATCAATTTACACCTACCTCTAAATAAAATCAGACGTACCTCTTTCTCTAAAACGATAATATAAGAGTAAAAATAACCTTTGAATATTGTATCAAATAATATATTATCTTTGTAAATTGATTTTTGGATGATGAAAGAGTTACAGTTGCTGCTAAAGAAGTTTTTCGGATATACTTCTTTCCGCCCGTTACAGGCGGAGATCATACAACGTATTTTGAGGAAAGAGGATTCACTGGTGCTGATGCCTACCGGTGGAGGAAAATCAATTTGTTTCCAGTTACCGGCCATTTATATGCCGGGAACGGCTGTGGTAATCTCTCCGTTGATCGCCCTGATGAAAGACCAGGTAGGCGGATTGGTTGCCAACGGTATCCCGGCAGCCGCACTCAACAGCATGATGCCGGAAGAAGAACGACACAGAATAAAACAACTCTGCATACAGGGTAAAATAAAACTGCTTTACCTGTCACCCGAAGCCCTGGTAGGCGAACTGCATTGGCTGCTTCCCCGTATGGATATATCCCTGATCGCCATCGACGAAGCCCATTGTATCTCACATTGGGGACACGACTTCCGTCCTGAATATACCCAACTGTCCGTTTTGAAAGAACAGTTCCCTAAAGTTCCGATCGTCGCCCTGACAGCTACAGCCGACAAAGTCACACGTACCGACATTGTCACCCAATTGAAGCTGCGTGATCCGGAAGTTTTCGTTTCGTCCTTCGACCGTCCGAACCTGTCCCTGACTATCCGCCGGGGACTGAACAAAAAGGAGAAAACTTCCGCCATCGTCCATTTCATCCATGCCCACCGCCATCAGAGCGGCATCGTTTACTGCATGAGCCGGAACAGTACCGAGAACCTGGCAGAAGAACTCTCTTCTTACGGGATCAAGGCCGTTGCCTATCACGCCGGACTCCCGCCCATTCAACGCGAAAAGGCACAGGATGATTTTATCAACGACCGGGTAAACGTGGTCTGTGCAACCGTTGCCTTCGGGATGGGAATAGATAAAAGCAATGTGCGTTGGGTCGTACATTATAATATGCCCGGAAGTATCGAGAACTACTACCAGGAAATAGGCCGTGCCGGACGCGACGGGATGAAAAGCGACACCTTGCTGTTCTATTCGGTAGGCGACCTGCTCGTCCTCCGCCGTTTTGCCGAAGAAAGCGGGCAAAAAGACACCAACCTCCAGAAGCTGAACCGCATGCGCCGTTATTGCGAAGCGGACATCTGCCGCCGGCGTATCCTCCTCAGTTACTTCGGAGAAGAAAACGACCAAGATTGCGGCAACTGTGATGTATGCAAAAACCCTCCGCAACGGTTCGACGGCAGCATACTCGTCCAAAAAGCGTTAAGCGCCATCTTCCGTACCGGTGAATTTGTCGGCATGAATATGCTGATTAATATCCTCCGCGGCTCGGAGAAAACAGAGATCACGGAAAAAGGATACGATAAATTAAAGACATACGGTGCCGGAAAAGACCTTTCCTATAAAGAATGGAAAGAATATCTTTACCAGATGCTTCAATTGGGATATATCGAAATCGATTATGTCAATGCCGGAATACTGAAAGTCACTCCGCTGGGAAGAAAAGTATTGTTCGGTGAACAGAAAGCGATGATGGCTATCTATAAAGAGCCGGAAGAAAAAACTTATTTCAGAAGAAAAGACTCGAAATTCAAATACCGCCCCATCAAACCCATCCAATCGGCATCGGTCGAAGAAACACTGCTCGACTCGCTCCAGCAACTCCGCAAGCAGATTGCCGAACGCGAACAGACACCGGCCTACATCATCTTTTCCGATGATTCACTGGAAGATATGGTACAAAAAAGGCCTGTTACCCTGGAAGAGTTCAGCGAAATACGTGGTGTGGGAGAAATCAAACTGGAAAAATACGGAAAGGTATTCGTGGCACTGATACGGTTCGTACTGCGGTTGCCCAAAGACAGATAACCACCCATTTTTATTTCAGTTTCCCGATAATACGTTTAAGAAGCAAAAATTACCGTTACAGTAAAAAAAAAGACGATTCTTACAAAAATATCCGGTACTTTAGTCTTCGAAAAAAGAACCGGACAGTATCCCTCTACCGCCGGTTCTATATAGTATTAACTTATAAAATAACAGCTTATGAATACGCTAAGTGTAAAGTTGTCTCATAGCATCTCTCAATTGTATGAGACTTTGTGTCAGGTTGGAAAGAGTACATTTGCTGAATTACAACGAGCAACAAATTTTAAAGACACGGAGCTCTGTTTGGCTCTATGCTCGCTCATGCACGACAACAAAGTATATCAGGCACGTATCAGCAATACCGTTTATTACATTATTAAATAATGTTCTCCACCGGAAATTCGACCTCACCAAACCCGATCATCGCATTAAACAAGCGAACCAACGAATAACGGGACAAATCCTGCGGACGAATAACAGCCGGAACAATCCTCCCCTTTCCTAATAGAGATGCCCGCATCGTTCCTTCCAGCAAAGGGACCTCGGGTGTCTCCCATTGGCTACCATTCCATAAAGCAATATTGGCAATCGATGTATCCGTCACGATACCATCACGCACGATCAGGATATCGTCCGCATCTCCCTTCTGACGAAATAATTCATCCAACTTCTGACGGTCAGCACTTTTATAAGTATAATCCAGCCCGTCCGACGTGACCAGTCTCAAACGATTCACCGGACGAACGGTGTAAGGTAGATATTCCACCTTCTCCACTTCCTCCTGATATTCGACCCGGCATTTGGTACGTCCGGAATAATCTCCGGGCTGGATATAATCCGCCAGGTTTACAGGCAAGTTACATTCGAACACATCTCTCCGCGTCTTGTTGAAGCGGTAATTATGAAAGGCCAGATTAACCGCCTTTCCATCCTCGATACGGATTGTTTCAATAAATTGGCACATATACTTTTTGTTTCATTTCATTATATTCACTTTCTAAATCGCTTTGGGAAGTAATCCCACCGCCGCTCTTAAACAGGAAATCTCCTCCCTCCTGCCCGATAAAACGAATCATCACGGCACTGTCCAGACGATGGCCGTCAAAATATCCCATAACCCCGGTATAAAATCCCCGTTCGTATGTTTCAGCTTCCCCGATAATCTCCATCGTCTTTTTCTTGGGAGCTCCGGTGATAGACCCTGCGGGCAACAGCCGGAATAGTATGTCTCCCAATGAGGCTTTCCAGTCTTCCGATAGCTTACCTCTAATTTCTGAACTGACTTGCAACAGTCTTCCCCTGTTTGTCTGCAACTCATCTATATACCGGTATCGCGACACCGTCACTTCCGATGCCACCTGGCTCAGGTCATTACGAATCAAATCGACAATCGTGGCATGTTCCGCCTCCTCCTTTCTGTCTGCCAGAATCCGTTCCCGCGCATCAGGCAAAGAGGCATCGATCGTCCCTTTCATCGGATAAGAATAGATAAATCCATTCTCGATACGCACGAATATTTCAGGTGAGAAAACAACAAAACGCTCTTTCACCCATAATTTATAAGGAGCATGGGAAAGATAAAAAATCTCTTTCAACGTCAGATTCGTCCGTACCGGAGTCGCACAAGTCAGATTGACCAGATAAGAATTACCGGCATAAATATGCTCGGTCACTGTCCGGAAAGACCGGGAGTAAGTTTCAAAAGAAACCGGATTAGTCTCCCATTCAACATGTTTTTCAGGAAAGGCTTCCGCTTTTGACGTCACATTGGTAACGCCATTCAAATCATACAACACCTCACCCGGCTCTACCTCCTCCGGCTCCGCCACCCAAACTTGCTCCTGCTTATAATCAACGACAAATATAAAAGGCCGCCCGGATAATCCCAATCGATTCATATACCGGACGGCTTCTTCTTTATTGCAAAACTTCATATTATATCAAAAATCGCTCTGTCAGTCCGCCGAAAGCATCGATACGACGGTCACGGAAGAACGGCCACCAACGGCGCACATTCTCACTCCGTGCTTTATCAATCTCTACCACACGCACCTCTTCATGGTCGTTCGGAAACTCAGCCAACAACTCTCCCTGGGGACCTGCTACAAAGCTATTTCCCCAAAACTGGATACCGTTTGTCTGTCCCGAAGGATCCGTCTCATGTCCGGTACGGTTTACCGTAATCACCGGAAGTCCGTTAGCCACGGCATGTCCGCGCTGCACAGTTATCCAGGCACCCAGCTGACGTTTTTTCTCTTCTTCCGTATCACTGCTCTCCCAGCCGATAGCCGTCGGATAAATCAGCATCTCAGCACCTTTCATCGCCATCAGGCGGGCTGCTTCCGGATACCACTGGTCCCAGCAAACCAATACGCCCAACTTCCCGACAGACGTCTCTATCGGTTCAAATCCCAAATCGCCGGGAGTGAAATAAAACTTTTCGTAGTAAGCCGGGTCGTCCGGTATATGCATCTTACGATATTTTCCGGCAATCGAACCGTCTTTCTCAATCACCACGGCTGTATTATGATACAATCCCGGAGCACGCCGCTCGAACAGGGAAAGTACTAAAACCACGCCCAGCTCTTTTGCTAAAGCCCCGAACTCTTCCGTAGACGGTCCCGGAATCGTTTCCGCCAGGTCGAACATCTGCGTATCTTCCGTCTGGCAAAAATACAGGCCGTTATGCAATTCCTGCAAGACAACCAGTTCCGCACCTTCGTCGGCACAAAGCCGGATGCTATTTTTCAGTTTCTTTATATTATCTGTCCGGTCACAGGTATTTGCCTGTTGAATCAATCCTATCTTCATACAATAAATTCTTTCGGGTACTGCATCGTCACACAATGCAATGAGCCATGTTGTTTAATTAACGGTAAACAATTAATACCTACAATCTCTCTGTCCGGAAACGCCGTCTGCAAGGCCGCTTTCGCCACTTCATCTTTCGGCGAATTATAGAACGGAACAAGCACCGCCCCGTTTATAATCAGGAAATTGGCATAGGTAGCCGGCAAACGCTCACCTTCCCATTCCACTTTATCCGCCATCGGCAAAGCAACCAACCGATAAGGTTCGCCATTTACCTGCGTGAACTCCTTCAATTCCTCTTCCATCTCCCGGAGTTCGGCAAAATGCTCGTCTTCCTCATCCGTGCACTGCACATAGGCTATCGTATCCTCACTGCAAAAACGCGCCAGCGTATCGACATGACTGTCAGTATCGTCTCCCGCCAGATAACCGCTTTCCAACCACAGGATACGGTCCAGCCCGAACACCTGCTTGAGATAATTTTCCAGTTCTTCCTGCTGGAGATATTCGTTTCTGTTCACGGAAGATAGACATTCGACCGTAGTCAGCAAAGTTCCCTTTCCATCCGACTCGATACTGCCGCCTTCCAATACAAACGGCTGCATATTGACAGGAACCACTTCATCGGCAAAAGTCTTGCCATGAAACAGTTTCCGCGTAATCAGATTATCATGGTTGGCAGCAAACTTCATCCCCCAACCGTTGAACACAAAATCGTACACCACCGGCACCCCGTCATCAAACACGGAAATCCCCCCATGGTCACGCGCCCAGGTATCGTTCGTCTCCATCTCACGGAAAATAACACGGCTATAATCCACCTCTCCCAACTGCGAGCGTACCGCCGTTTCATCCGGACAAACAATCAGTAACTTCTCCCGTTTGATCACCTCTTTGGCAATCTCCACAAAACAAGGAACCACCTCATCCAGTATCGGAGCCCAATCGGTCCCCTCATGCGGCCAAGTCAGTTGAACGGCACTCTGAGGATACCATTCTGCCGGTAATATCGTTTTATTATCCATGTCTGCTAATTTAATTTTCAAACCATTAACAAAAATATCATATCCCTTCAATAATAGCTTTAAGCGTCTCTGGGTCCGATTGATATTTATTTTCTTTCAAGTATTTCAATGCTTTCTTTAAGACTACCACCTCATCCGCATTTTTGAGTTCCTGAAATAAATTCTTGAACGTAGCATCTTCCTTGCTGGAAACCTTTTTCGTTTGCTCCGTAAAAGACTTCAGATCAGATGAAAAACCAAACTGTTCCATATCAGTTTCCACATCTTCTGCACATTTAAGAATAAACCCATCTACTGCCGGTGAAATCATGACCAGATAATGAGCTTTGTCAGGATGTTTATAAAAAAACAGAGAATCAGTATGCCCCACCTCTTCAAATTCATCCACATAACGAATTTGCCTTTTATCTTTATCGACAATTCCAACGGCAAACTCATCAGCAAGCTTCTCTTTCATGACTTTAACAACGTTATTACAGCCTTTCTGGTGATTATAACCTTTTGCTGTAGGAACTAATGTTTCGAGCAAATTAGTGTCAACGTAACATTCCGGAATTATGTAAAGTTCTGCCATTATTTTAAGAAAGTTTCCGTATTAAAAAATAAATCAGCCCCAAATTCATACATTTCCTGTAACTCACTCTCAGCCGCCCTCTTCACTATTGTTTCTCCATTTCTGAAATCTACTAAGTAAATAGCCAAATCATTTCCAGGCAGTTCCAGAAAGTCATTTACGACATAAGGACTATGGGTAGTAATAAAAAACTGATTATTTTCCGAATCTATAATACTTCGTGTTACTTTAGATATAAATGGCGGATAAGAATGTGCCTCAGGTTCTTCGAAAATCAGAACTGCATTATCATTACTTTCAATAGCAGCTGTATAGAAAATCATACGTTGCAAAGAATCAGCAATAGAATGAAACGGAATCAAAAAAATCTCTCCCGGATTCTTCTCTTTAAGAACTTTAATTTCCTGACTATTCGTATCGAACACATACTTCAAATCGTAATCTTTGAATATGGCTGTTAACTCCCTCTTCAAATCAGGCAACAAAGTTACTATGTTCATTAAATTACTTCCATTCGGAGGCAGAAGATAATTTAACGGCAATTTTTCCTTTTCAAAGGAATTTGGATAAAAATAACTCCTGAATGGGTTTGCTGCCGAGATCTCAATATTCTTTTTCCCAGACAAGAGCATATTGGAAAAAGATAAAGAAAATTCCGCATCAGTATGGTCTTTATAATTTAAAAGAAATGAAAGTCCCATACTATCTAAATGAACCTCAGCATTTACAACATCCGTCTCTATCCGTATAGGTGTCTCTATATGACCATCAAAAAAAAGTTCTGCATCGCTTTCAACACGAATAAACTGCTGAATACTCCTTTTCTTTGCAAATTTTAAATAAGGAAGACAAAATAAGGACATTGCCTCCAATAAATTACTTTTACCTACATTCGGTTTACCGATAAACAGGTTAATCCTTCTACAATCATTTAAAACAACGTTTTTGATCGATTTGAAGTTATTTATATGGACATGGCTTATTTTTGTATGCATTCTTTTTGTATGACTTTAATTATACTGTAAATGCAAAGGTAATAATATTTAGAAAATCTTCTCCATTTATTTGGAATCTTCAGAAACCTCATTAACTTTGCAGCACAAAGTACTTTTTATTTTAAGTATATGAATAAACAAATAGAAGACATAAAAGCTATCCGCGAGATGATGGAGAAATCATCTAAATTCCTTTCGTTAAGCGGTTTGTCAGGCATATCAGCCGGAGTCATAGCCATTATCGGAGCAGCGCTTGCCTATTTCCATATTTTACGGGAACCGGCCAGTGCCAACTTCGACACGACACACGAAGCCATGTTCCGCGAAATCACTTTGCTGATAACCGACGCTTCCGCCGTGCTGCTCTTCTCTATTTGTTTCGGTATCTATTTCTCCTGGAGAAAATCGGTGAAAAAGAACCTGATGCCCTCCAAAAGTCTGATAAAAAGGACACTTTATAACCTCGGTATCCCTTTGGTTGCCGGAGGTATCTTCGCCCTTATTTTCCTGCTACGCGGCGATTTGGCTATGGCTATCACCATGACGCTGACCTTCTATGGCCTGGCATTAATTAATGTATCCAAATACACCCTCGACGAAGTACATTATTTAGGTTTGACGGAAGTCGTGCTAGGTATTGTTGCCGCCCTGTTCCCCGACTGGAGCCTCTTGCTTTGGACTATCGGATTCGGAGTTTGCCATATCATTTACGGCACAGCTATGTACATCAAATATGATTTGAAAAAAGAATGAAAAACATACTGTCCAAATTAAATAAAGCCTTCGAAAGCCGAATACGATTAGGTATCATGTCTATCCTTTCGGTAAACGAATCAGCCGACTTCAACACCATGAAGCAACTGATGGAGTTGACCGACGGGAATTTGGCCAGCCACCTGAAAGCACTGGAGACTCTCGGATATATCCAGTCCGTCAAACAGTTCATCGGACGGAAACCCAATACCCAATATTCCATCACCGAAGAAGGACGAAAAAGTTTCAAAGAGCATTTGAATGCACTGGAAGAACTTATCAAATAATTTTTTTACCCTTTTACTTTGAATCACAAAGTACTTTTAAACTATATAAAACAGGTTTAGTTTATGGAAACAACAATTAAAAAAGCAACAAAAATCAATCAGTCTATCACACTAAAAGCACTGATTATCGGATTCCTGACCCTCATCCTCCTGATTCCGGGATTAATGATCCAGGATCTGATCCGGGAAAGACAAAACCGGAGTTTGGAGACAATCGAAAAGATTAACAACAAATGGAGCAATGCCCAAACCTTTTGCGGTCCGGTCATTTCCATCCCTTATACCACGACGCAGGTAAATCCGGACAACAAGACAACCATTCAGGAACACCTCCTGAATATCACACCGGAAAACCTGAATATCACAACACAGTTATTTCCAGAGGAAAGATATTACGGTATCTACAAAACGATCCTTTACAAAAGCGAGATAGACATAACAGGGAACTTCGACAAAATAAACTTCCCCAAACCGGAAAATAGTATCATTCATTGGGAACAAGCCTATCTATCCATCGGTGTTTCCGACCTGAGGGGCATAACAGAAAATATCGATTTCAAGCTGGATAACAAACAATTGTCGGTCGAAGCCACCGGTAACCTGGATACGCAGATAGGGAAAATGCTGGTCATGCCACTAAAGAATACCGATCCTCTCCTGTTCAGCCAGCCCCAAACATTCAACTGCAAATTAAAACTGAACGGCAGCAGTAGCATCAATTTCATCCCCATAGGCAAAACGACCAAAGTCCACGTTACGGGTAACTGGAAGTCCCCCGGTTTCATCGGCAACTTCTCTCCGGAGCACCATATTACCGAAAAAGGATTCGAAGCCGACTGGAGTATCCTCAGTTTCAACCGCAGTATCCCGGAAATGTGGATCGACTACCCGGGAAACTCATTCGACGATTCCTCCTTCGGTGTAAACCTGATCGACCCGGTAAACCATTACCAGCAGAACATGCGTTCCGCCAAATATGCCATCATGTTCGTCGTCCTGACCTTTGTTGTCTTCTTCTTCGTCGAGATCCTGACCAGAAAACGGATCCACCCTATCCAGTATTTGTTGGTCGGCTTCGCATTGATCCTGTTTTACAGCCTCCTCCTGTCCATCTCCGAACAGATAAACTTCGGCACGGCCTACCTGATTGCCAGTATCGCCACCATCAGCCTGATCACAGCTTATGCTCACAGCATCTTCAAAAATAAAATACAGACCGGAGCACTCACCGGCATGTTATGTTTATTATATATTTTCCTGTATGTTGTTCTGCAACTCGAAGATGTTGCCTTATTAATAGGAAGTATCGGTTTGTTTGTAATCCTAGGAACGATTATGTTCTTCTCCCGGAAAATAAGTTGGTATAAACAAGAAGATGAATATCCTCAAATACCTGAAACAGATAAGTAAACAACAAACCTTATAAAGGGAAAGATATAGACTCCAGCATCTGTTTTCGCCAGGAGAGAAGTTTACCGTTTTTAAATAAGCGACGTTGGACGAAGCACCAACTACCGAGCTTGTTTTCACGGACAGTAGGCCAACGGTGCTTCTCCTGGTAAAACAGTTTTAATTTTTCATAGTTTTCAATCCAAATGTCGTCGGTATTCCAGACAAAACCGGCTTCATCCATCATCCTGATACGTTCGGAGGCTAGTCCCCCCTGTTTACGGAATTTACGTTGGGTACTACACCAGGAACCTAATTTGCCATCATTACTTTTTGGCCAATATCCCTTTTGGTGATAAAAAAACATTACCTGTTCCCAATTTTTTATCCACTGGGCATCCAAATCTTGCTCCCACACAAAACCGATGCGATCCAACAAAGCTATCCGTTCTTCAGATAATATCCCTTTTTTACGCCCCTGCCGCTGCGTATTACACCAGATACTCAGATTATTTTCTCCCTTCTTAGGATAACGTTGCATCTGAGCTATAAAAATCTTCAGTTCTTCATAATACTGCATCCAGCGACTGTCCTGCACCTCCCATTCGAAACCGATCCGGTCCAGCTGCAAGATATAATCTTCCGACAACGTCCCTTTCTTCCGGGCAATCCGCTGGGTGTTGCACCAGTTTCCCAACTTCCCTTCGGCTGCCTGCGGCCAGCGCCCCTCACGTTCCTTATATTCGATCAAACGTTCATACATTACCGGCCACGCATCCAATTCCGCCAGCATATCATCCACACGGGCACGGATATCAGACAGGAATCCCGTGACCTCAAACTCCATAAAGCCTTTAAAGCTTTTTGGGGCACGGATCGCCGGATGATAAACCAACTCCCTTGACATAGCCTCATAAACAGAACGGCCCGAAAGATTATTGACAAAGTCAAGCACCACCGGATGCCGGTCCGACCCCGCTTTCAGGCAACGGCCCAACTGTTGCAAGGCTACTACATACGACTCCGTCCGACGCAGGAACATGGCGGCATCCACTCCTTCCACATGCAATCCTTCGATCAGCATGTTTATGGAGAAAAGAACATGCAGTTTTCCCGTTTCCTTACGAAAACGACGCAACGTCTTTTCATTCTCCCGATTACTGAGTCCATTATGGATCTCAAATGTTTCCGTTTCAAAGCCAGCCTGCCCGAGCCAGTTCGATACTTCGGGAATCATATGCCGAAGGTCCTCCTTGTCTTTACAGAAAACAAGCATTTTCTTTACCTCTTTCGGAAGATAACGCCGGATCAGTTCCGATGCACTCAATGAACCGCGAAAGTCGAGACGGGCAAAATCTATCTTGTCTTGAATATGCTTGCGCCTTTCTAAAGTACAATCGCTCCTGTTCAGCATTCGCTGTACCTTATCCAGCTGGTTATTCAGATCGAATACGCTCTGCACCAGGACAGGTACAGGTAGTATCTTATAATACCAGGCCATAGACAAAGACAGTTCATGGAACAGGTTTCCCTTGAAATAGACCTCTACCGTATCGAGCATCTCTTCGGGACGTATTGGGGTTGCAGACATTCCCAGTACACGGGCCTCCGGATTGTTATCTATTACTTCCTGTACAGCCTGTCCCCATACTTCCGCTCCGAAATGATGGAATTCGTCGATAATAATATGATCTGCTTTAAGCTCACCGACTGTACTGCGATTCAGAACTAATGCCTGAAAAGTCCGGTAGGCAACATGCGGCATTGTCCTGCCAATTGCTTTTTTGATCTCGGCAATGATCGTAACGTTGGGAGCGATAACCACTATATCATCTTCCGAATGATTGACGATATAGCGGGCAATCAGGTAAGACTTTCCTGTTCCGGTTGCCTGTACAACGGCTCCGATCCTGTTCGTTTTGAATCCTTCCTCAATAGCCCGGTAAGCTGCTTCATTATGTGAAAAGAGTTCAATATGCTTTCCCGTTTCCAAGCTTTTCAGATAGCTTTCATCCGAAACAGTCAGTCCATGCAGTTCAAAGGAAAGTGCCTCCGGTAGATAACCGCCATGAGCCAAGATACGGAACTGGTTGCAGCCGCACATTTCCCCGATTCGCTGCATTTCAGTATATAACCTGTCCACTTCCGGCAAGCCGACAGGTTCCTTATTCCATACCTCTTTTACAATGAAAGTAACGGAATCTTCCCTGAATCCTACCAGCAGACAGCCGGATTCTTCTGTAACAAAATAATGATAAGAATGATAAAGATCGCAGAGCACAAATAATATGCCAGTTTCAAAAAGACTCTTTCTGTTTTACTTCTTAATCCACACCCTCAGGGGAGACTATGATCGAATATCCAGGACCGTAACCAACACCTTTTTCATTAATCACATAGGCACGGATGTAATAGACACCCGGAGACAAATCACCCAGCGTTGCCGTGAAATCACTATCCGCCTGCACACTATAATCCCAGATGTTCGGTTCACCGACCGTATTCCAACAGAATCCCCATTTACTTATATTCCCGCCACCGTTGTCCAGTACTCTCGAGCGGAATGTATACGTTGTAGCATCCAATACTTCTATTTCATCCACAACCGGAACTGTACGCGTATCCAACACCAACGTACGACTATAACCCGTACCTATCTTATTACTCGCATAAGCCCTTATGTAGTAAACACCCGGATACATGGTACCCATAACTGCCATGAAATCATCATCCGCTTCCAACAGATTATCCGAAACATCCGGATATTCATGCGTACTCCAGCAAAAACCATTAGCCGTTATTTTACTGCCCCCCGCATTCAGTATCGAACACTGTATCCGGTTCGTTTCCCAATCAACAATACGAACCCTGTCAAGTACCGGAACCGTCAGCACATGAATCGACACACTCAACTCTTCACCATAACCAACACCTGCTTTATTGACAGCATAGGCACGTATATAATAAGTACCCGATTCCATTTCTGATATCGTGGCCATAAAATCGTCATCAGCCACAACTACATGATCCTCCACCGACGGTTTTCCCGTCATGTTCCAGCAAAAACCTTTTTCCGTTATCTCACTTCCACCATCTGTCACTAATACGGAACGGAACACATTGTTATCCGGATCAATACGTTCCACCGCCCCCACTACCGGCAGCGATATAATATTGACCACCAACTCCTCACTATAACCCACACCATATGTATTCTCGGCAAACGCACGTACATAATAGACCGTATTGGGATTCAGCCCCGACAACACGGCAGTAAACTCTTTACCCGCTGTCTCCCTCTCATCTGCCACCGTCGGCGTACCAGTCGTATTCCAGCAGAAGCCCTTCGATATGATTTCAGCACCTCCGCTGTCCTCCAGTGTAGCACGAAATTCCTTCTTCAGTGAATCAGACAACAGGATACTGCCGACCTTGGGAAATGTTTTGCCCGTCTGAATCTTTATTTCCGGACTGTAAGCAAGATACGAACTATCGTTTAATGCAAAAGCACGCAGATAATAGGTCGTGTTCTCTTCCAGGTCCGGAATGGAAACGGAAAACGCAGCCTCCTCACCTTCCGCTTCCAGCTTCCGGTCGTCTACCGTCGGGTTGCCCTCTGTATTCCAGCAAACACCTTTCGATAACAAGTTAGCCCCCGTACCATCTATTCCATCATCTTTCACCCGGAAGGTGAAACGGTTAGCGACCTCCTCGTCCGCCGACAGGTCCGACAACAAAGGCTCACCATACAACAACGTCTTAAAACTACCCGACTGCCCTGTCAGACGATCTGTACCGTTACCCGCATACAAACAATATTCGTACGACGCATCCGCATCCAGTCCTTCCAGCAGCACCTGCATGCCAAACGATAAAGAATCCCGGCATGCGACCTCCGAGGCATGATCACGGTCACCCGCCTTCCACCAAAGAAAACCAGTCTCTTTTAACGGTATCTGACTCGTCACGCTCCCTTTCAACCTGACATACGTTCGCCCTATATGCTGCGGTTCCTCCAACTGCATGCCGATCGATATGGCTTCAGGTTCGGCGTCCTTTTCACAACTTCCCAACATCAACACAGCAGGAAGAAAAAACAATATATACTTCAATAGATTCATGGACTCTTCTGTTTTTTCGGTTCATCGATTAAAAAATAACTCCAATTCCCAGATTTCCCTCCAGATATTTAAAGCTGTTCGTTTGCAAACCCAGCGAAAATACCATTGGTCCGGCAGACAGGATTCCTCCGATCTCAGCTTCCACACCCTCCAGGGAATGGTCTTTGTTTTTACCCCACTTGCCTCCCACCGTTTCCCAGACCAGCGTACGTGTGCCGTACCCTACTCCGGCATACAGATAAAACGGTTTCCACAGGCGTTGTACGATCCCCCCTGTGACAGACAAGCGGCTTTTTTCCGTCTTACCCGTGTACCACTGTACCTCACCATCTTCATCCGACATCCCGACATCGTTGCATTCGAAATCATCCGAAGGAGTATTGCTGAAACTATATTTCGCTTTTATATATCCCCCCGTGCGTCTCATTGCAGCAACCATCAAACCGTACGACATCTGGGAAGTACGAAACCCCATCACGGGCATCACCATCACCCGGGGCCTGTCAGGCTTTTTATGCGTTGACAATAACTGTACATAGTTTTCCAAACGGGCCTGCATTTGCTGCTCCCGGGAAGACTGCTTTAGCGTATCAACGGACGCATCCTCCGTGTGCTGACCATAAGCCGTTGATACACAAACCACCCATAACAAGCAGATCAACATTTGTCGAACAATTTTATTCATTTCTTATGTTTTTGAGATTTTTCGTTTCCATAACCATAGCCATATCCATAACCGTAACCATATCCATATCCATAACCGGCACGTTTCATATTGATACCATTCAGTATCACCGCCATATTGCGAAACTTCTCCTGTTTATATAACTTTTCCACTTCCGGTAGCTGACGGCGATCCATCAAACCTGCACGAATCACATAAACCGTCAAGTCAGCCACGCGGTTCACGATCGTGGCATCTGCTACCATACCGGCCGGCACATTGTCCAAAATCACATAATCATAACGCTCACGCAAGGTATTTACCAATTCTTCCAAGCGATTACTCAGAAGTAACTCCGAAGGATTAGGAGGCACAGGACCTGCATGGATTACGTCCAAACGGTCGTTGATGCCCGATGGTGCAATGATCTTATCCACATCATCCACCCTCCCCGACAAATAATGCGTCAATCCCGCACCAGCGTGGCTGATGCGGGCGCTAAGGGTACCCTTACGAATATCGGTATCGACAAGGATCACCTTTTTATTCGTTAGAACAAAACTCATCGCCAGGTTCATTGATACGAAAGTTTTCCCCGCACCCGGATTTGAAGAGGTAAACATCACCACTTTCAGATCTTTTGCTTTTACACGCATGAATTCCATATTCGTCCGGACAATACGGAATGCCTCCGAGACACCGTCGCGACCGTTCTCATGGACCAGGATTTCACTCTTGTCTTTCCGGTTACGCGAAGGAATCTCACCCAGAAACGGTACAGACAGGTTATCCTCTATATCTTTCCTTGAACGTACCGTCGTGTTCATCGTCAACTGCACCCAAAGAATACCCGAAGGAATCACCATCCCCAACACACAGGCTGCAAAAAGAACCAGCATAGATTTGGGTGCCACTGGTTTCTCGCTACCCTGTGCCGGGTCGATAATACGGGCATTACTCTCCGTGATCGCCTGCGACAAGGCATTCTCTTCCCGCTTGTTCAGAAGGTAAAGGTAAAGTTCCTCCTTGATCTTCTGTTGGCGTTCAACCGACAACACGTACTTTTGCTGGGTCGGGACAGCTGCTATACGACGGGTCGTCTGCGCTTCACGCTCACGTATGTTCTTTATTTTTATATTCAAACCTACGATCAGATTGTCTACCGCCCGGATAATTGTCTGCTTCATCGCACCCAGCGAATTGTTCAGGTCCATCACGACCGGATTCCTGTTACTACTGTTACCGATCAACTTGTCGCGTTTTAAGAGCAAGGTATTATATTCCGAAATCTGACTTTCCAAATTTACATCCGAGATACCCGTATTGGCTGGTATCAGGTCGGCCCCCTTATGTGGGTCAGTCAAGTACTCCCGAATATATTTTGCCAGCGTCAACTGGTTCTCTAATCCAAGCCCTTCCTGGCTGTACTGACTACCTTCCTGCAAATACATACCAGCTTCCGAATGGATATCGGTCAACTGGTTTTCTCTTTTGAATACCTCGATCTCCGCATCCACATTTCCCAGTTCTTTTTCAATAATAATCAGGCGGTCATTGATAAAATTCGATGTATTGACCATCACCTGATTCTTGTCGCTTATCGCATCCTCGTTGTAAATAGCAATCAGTGTATTCAACACATCCTCCGCACGGGATGCAGAAACATCCTGCAGTGACAAATTCAAAATGGTAGCTGTTTTACTCGCTAGCACAACCTGCAGAGATTCATTATAATCCAAGGCTACCCGATCCTGGTTGCTTTTAGAAACTGTTATCTCACTCCCATAATAAAGATCCGTATAATACAAACTGGGAGTTACCACTACTTTTCCGATAGGCGTTGATACCGTGTCGTTCAACGCCACAGTCAACGTCTGGTCTTCCAGCACCTGTCCTTCTTCCTCCAGTTCTTCGGAAAAGAAACCCGACAGGCTCACTTCTTTATCTGATACCGGCACTACCGTCAAACCAAATTCAAGGTTTTCATTTGCCTCCGGAAAACGGACCACTACAGGTGAATGACTGTACAACTCCACCGTACGCAACCCTTCACGAATGCTGTAACTGATATCTAGGTCCAGACGTTTGACAACTGATTTCATCAACTGTTTCGATTTAAAAACCAGCAGTTCGTTATCCACACTCCTTTTCATATTGAACATATTCAAATCCTCAAAAACGGCAGCCTCACTGGCTGCGCCGCCTCCTTTCGTATCGTCCTTGATCAATACCGTTGCTGTACGCTGGTAGATTTTCGGTGCCCACCCCAGATAAAGCACCGCTACTGCACAGCAGACCGCCACAGATAACAGGAACCAGTACCAGTTGGCACGTACGACACGATACATATCGATCAGGTTCAACTCATTTTCCTCTTCACGAAGCATATTTGTTTCTTGTTCGGGATTCATCACTCTTATACTCTTTTGTTATTTGAATATTAATACTGCAACCGTGGTCAACAGGGATACGACCGATACCCACACACCCACCGTGTTGTTCTGATTGATGCCACTCTGGCCCGCTTTCGCCTTGTTCGGTTCCACATACACGATATCGTTCTGTTGAAGATAATAGCAGGGCGAATCGAAGATATCCGCCGAACGTAAATCATGGAACAGGATCGTACGTCTACCATTATTCTCACGGATCACCGCCACACGATCGCGACGACCGTAAATCGTAAGGTCACCTGCCATACTTAAAGCCTCCAACAATGTGATACGGTCACCCGATACGGTAAAACTACCTGGCCGGCTAACTTCACCAATGACAGAAACCTTAAAATTCAGAAACTGTACTGTTACGATTGGGTCTTTGATCAAATCCTCGTCCACCAACCGTTTCTTAATCAGTTCCGTTAGTTGCATACGGCTAAGGCCCGAGGCACGGATCTTACCCAAAATCGGGAAATCGACATCACCATAGCGGTCTACCAAATAGCCCAACACACGCTGCTGACCAGTCGTTCCGTTATTTGTGCCTAACTGATAAGTAACCATCGGCATATTAAAAGGTAATGCCAGTTCCGGATCACGGCTGTTCACCATGATTGCCAGCAAATCGTCTTCATGGATGATCGGCTCGTATATCTGTTCGATATTTCCCTGCCTAAAAGGTTCTACATCCTGCATGTAAATAATGTTTTTGGGTGATGCACAAGAGCCCAGTAGCACCACAAGCAAAACTCCTAAAAGTTGTTTGTTCAAATTCATTTTCATATATTATTTGTTTTTGTTGATATTTCAATAAAAAAATTGTTGAATCAAAACTTCCTGAACTCCAACCGGGCATAATCCGATTGCAGGACCAGATGCTTCGATGTTAATTCTTTGATACCGAAACGCTGTTCCGTCCCGTTCATCCCGAATGGCAATAAATCTTCAACTTTACTGACCGGCATAACTACAAACAATGAATCTCCGGTATATTCCATATTACCGGTCTGACTGGTTACATCAACCTTCATCAGATTGATTGTATGCAGAGCAACACTGTAATAGGCCCGTTCCGGTGTCTCTTCCTCTCCCGACGCATATGCTATTTTCATGATCTGCCAGCGACCATCCAGGTCTCCGTTGATCGGCATTTTTCCGCAGGAACTGACTATCAGAACCAGCAATACTACTGTTATATATCTTTTCATCACATTCATTGTATTCATCGTATCCATCCCGTTTTTCTGATTGTTAGCATTCCCCCTGCACTTTTACCCAACATCCCGCCTCTGTCAACACCCAGCGATGCTGTAAAGTCCCAGCCTTTCAACTGATGGGGCGTATAAGTTAATTCTACCAACGCATTTCCATTCTTTTTGATCTCATAAAAAGGTAAGCTATAAGTTCCCCAGTTACGGGTAAACGATAAAAGGATTCGGTATTCCAGGTCGGTACAAGGAGTACCCATGATCCCGAAATGATGTCCCTGCATACGTGAACTTTTAAAACTAATATCACCATCTGTATTATAAATCGGAGACATGACTAGCGGATTACCGATCCCCATTCCCCAATGCTGCCAACCGGCATAGATGTAGTGGTTGTAATAATTATCTGTACCACTCACTTGTTCAGGTATCTCCGATGTATGGTCCCAATAGACAGGACCGGACTGGTCTTTCGTTGAGATATATTCATAAACAAAACTACCGATCACCCGATTCTTGGGAAACGTTATTTCTATTCCTGCCAGACAATCTTTCCAGCCATATTCACCAAACATCTGCGAATGGTCTTCGAAATAATGTTCGTAATAAGGACGGATTGTCCAATTTTTAGGAGCATGCCATGTCAGTGAGAAGTTCCAGCTGCCTAAATGGTTTCCATAGACATTTGTCTGTTCTCCTGTTGGTGTGCTACTATCTCCGCCGCTCGGTATAAACACCTTAAAGAAATCCTTTATCCCGTTCGGCATATCGATCTTCTTATCTCCAATGAAAGCATTTCCTCCGAACTGGGCAGCCATTTCCAATCCCCCTTCTAAAATCAACGGAAACTTCTCCCGGTTACCGATCTTCACATACAAATCCTTGGAATGATACAGCACATGTTCCGCATGTTTACCTCCCGGAGCCACAAAGTCCTTCTGCCAGCCGTCATCCGTAAACATACCATAAGCGATATGTCCTTTGAAAGCTAACCAACCTTTTGTCCCCGGAACAAGCGTATATTCAGGAATACCGATACGAACCTGCGGAACCGGACGGGCATTTCCCGAGAATGTCAAACCACCGCTACTGAGTAACGGATTATTGAACTCGCTATGCCGCTCCTTGCTTCCGATGCTCAACCCCAGGCAACGATATTTCAGATCCGCATACAATTGTTGCACCACAAAAGTCGATGTAAAATTATAAGCTACAGCCAGGTCCGCCCCGAAAGCATACGAGAAAGGTTTATCGTTTTCCAGTTCCCGGAAAACACCTGCACGTAGATACCCGTTATTCTTTTCAATGGACGAAAGTCCCTGTTTATTTGCCGTCAGCCAAAAAGGAGTATGTTTCCCTCCGCTAAAGCTGACACCGGTTTCCGCCCGGTAACTCAGCCCTTTGGTAAACTGAGCATAAGAGTTTAGGGGAAGCAGTAGAATGCCTCCCCAAAGAAGTAAGTTTGATATTGATTTCATTTGTTTTTGATTAGAAATAATTGTATCAGTCCCATCATCCCCAAACCGTCCCCGGCCTATCCAGATTCTCCGCCACGTGCCGTAACAACTCCCGTCGTTCGGCTATATGAACGAGCATTTCCAGTCGTTGCCCGGTCTCATCCGGAGAAGACTGCAACAAAGCCCTCACCGTCTTCCGGATATCCTTCAATATCCGGTTTTCAGTATAAAAGAACAACAAGCGGACCAGATACATCTCCCGGTAATTGGATGCTTCAGGATAAAGAAGCCGGAACGCCTTCACATCCTGCCAGACCATCCCGTCATACTCCGCATGCAACCCGTCCGCCACCCCTCTCAGCACCATCTCCAGGTCAGCTTCCAGATACCCTTCCGCCAGATGGGACAAAATCGTCCGATAGTCCCCATGTTCAAACAACAGGTTATCCGAACGGAGAATCGTATGGATCACCTCCGTAAACAGGCAAAACTCCCCTTTGAAAAAATAATACGTATCCGCATACAAGAGGCAAGCCGACAACAACAACTCTTCCGAATAATGCGGCCTTGTCCGGCAACGGTCGATCAAGGCGACGAACACCTCTCTCCCATGCCGCCGGAACAACGAATCCGGGTCCTCCCCTTCCGGTAAATAAAGAACCTGTATCTCCGAAAAAGCCGTCTCCTGCGACAGCGCAATTTTCCGTGCCGCATCACGCCCTGGCTTATCTCCGTCCAATAACAGACACAGATGGCCGGTATACCGTTTCAACAATTCCACCTGCCCGCCAGTCAGAGCCGTCCCGCATAAAGCGACCGTATTCGTCAAACCCGCCGCATGCATGGCTATCGCATCCTTATACCCCTCGACCACAAAAACAAAACCTTCACGCACAATCGCCTCCTTCGCCCGGTTCAAAGCATACAAATGATCGCTTTTTTTATACCCGCCAGCTGTTGAAGTATTGATATATTTCGGTTCATCCGGATTACCATCCGCCAACCGGCGGGCAGCAAAAGCAATTAACTGCCCGGCTTCGTCACGGATCGGGAAAATGACACGGTTACGCATCGCATACCACTCCTTCGGTACATTTACAGGAGATTGCCCGACTTCAAAATCCAGGTAAGCAGGCGTCAATTCAGAGTTACCGCAAGCATAAGGCAAAAGGGAGGAAAAAAACTTACAGTTTTTTTCAATTGAAAATTGAGAATTGAAAATTGAAAATTTCTTCTCAGTGGTATTCACAGGAACAGACTCCGCCTTTTTCTTATTAATTTTCAATTTTCCATTTTCAATTTTCAATTTCCCCACCGCCTCCATAAAACTGCAATGTTCCATCTTCTGCACAAAAGCAATCGCATCCCCATGTTCCCCGCAGGCAAAGCAATGAAAAGTTTGTTTCTCTGGATTCACTATAAGTGATGGATGATGATCTTCGTGAAACGGACAAAGCCCCATATAGTTACTCCCCTTCCGTTCCAGCGGCACATACCCCTCGACTACCTCCTTGATGCAGACAGACGACTTCATTTGTTCGATCTCTCTTTTCGTCATGGCTTCTTCCGGTTTGAATAGTTGGAAATAAGCGTATAACTCTCATTGAAACGATAACGAGCTACCCCGACAGAACCGTTACGTACTTTTTTAATCCAGAGTTCACCGACATCCACCAGGCTTTCGCCCGTCACCGGATCATTTTCCACCCCGTTCTTCAGGGGAATATAAACAAAATAGACACAATCGGCGACCTGTTCGATCACCCCCGAGTCACGTAAGTCATGCAGCTCCGGCAAATGAAGTTTGCCATCCCGGTTCACGCTGTTACGGTTCATCTGCGAAAGAAGCAGCACAGGGATATTCTCTTCCTGCGCCAATTGCTTCAATGCTTCTACAATCCGTCCGATCGCCTGGTCCACTGTCTCGTTTTTGGAACGTTCCTTTTGTATCAGATGAAGATAATCGATAACCACCAGGTCGCACTTCTTCTTACGCCGTTGCAGTTTCACCTGGGCACGGATATTGGCGACACTGTTTCCCGACGTATGGTCAAAATACAACGGCAGCTTCTTAAAATCTTCCGCCAACCGCTCCATCCTTCCCAGGTCCGCCTGGTTCGCTCCGGAGATACGCAAACGGTTCGCATCTATCCCGGCATAACCGGCAAACAGGCGGTTCAGGGTTTGCAATGCCGTCATCTCCAAACTGAAGAAACAAACATGTTTCCCCGCCATCGCCACATTCATCGCAATATGCATGGCTACAGCTGTCTTTCCGTCGCCGGGACGTCCGGCTTCCACAGTCAGTTCGCCATTATAGAGTCCGCCGGTCACATAATCGAAAGCCTCGATCCCCGTCAGGATACGCATGCTGTCGGTACCGGTTTCCAGACGTTCGCGGTGCATCTGCAACACCTCCTGTGCCACCGCTCCGATCTGTCGAAGCGGTTTACCGACCGTACAAGTCTCACGCAGCGACAACAACTTCTGTTCCGCCTCTCCGATCAGGTCGGCATAAGAAGTACCGAAGTCATCCGCCTTCCCCTTCAATCCACCGAACAACCCCGAAAGTATCCGGAGCATATAACGGCGTTTTACCTCTTCTGCATATTGTTTCAGGTTAGCGGTATGCCGAAGTTGTATCATCCAGTCGTTCAGGACCGCTATCCCGTTAATATCTTTCCAATGTTTTTCATCCAACCGGTGCATCTCCGTATCCACCGTCACAAGGTCCGCCCTCTTCCCTTTTTCATACAGTGAACAAGCCGCATTGTAGACAAACGCCAGGTCCGGATGACTGAACATCTCCGGTTTCAGTACCGGATAAACTTCTATAATGGCCGACTCTACTGATAAAACGGAACTGATAACCGCCGCTTCTGCTTTTTCAAATGCTTTCATATCCGTCCGTTTTAACAAGTTGGAACATCATCATCCATTTGTCTCCCTCCGAATTGCTTTTTGGCAGCTTTCAATTGATCGGCAAGGGTATTCTCCTCGACTTCCGGTTTTTCGGGAGCTGCCGTAAAGTTCACATAACCATTCACCCGGATACGGGTTCCACCGGGAATACGGTTCATAGTAATCAATTTCTTATCCGCCATCTGGCGAAGCAAACGGTTGACCGTCGATACATTGATCCCGCTCAAACGAGCCAGTTGGGCCTGGGTACCGACAAACTCGCCTTTGCGGCAACTTACCATTCGGTCGTTCAATCTAACATGCCCATCTGCATAAAAACAGCCGGCAAATAAAAGCAGATATAACCATCCTCCTTGCCGGACCGGCAGATTTTCACTAAACAACTGATCCAGGATAAAGCGGGGAACAGTCAGGAATGCACTTCCAAAAATATCGGACGCATTCTTCTCATTTTCAGCACAATAATCTTTCATACCCTACACAAATTAAGTTTGAAATTGATATCAAGATGAAAATGAATTTGCTTCGTGTCTATACCTCTCTGATAATGAGCCTATTAATAAGATACTTTTCAAGTCGCCCGGGAATGTCCTGAAATTCCTCTTTTAATATAGAATATAAATATTTATAACTAAATAAGGGCCTGCGGCCATTTTTTTTCAGATTTCAAAGATTAACAACATCCGGTATCATTCACTTTCACCCTGCAAAGGTAGAGGGTATGCACCAGACGGCAATTACTAAAATCGCAGCAAAAACAAGCACAGAAAAACCTGTTATACAGCGTATTAATCAATTATTATTTCTTATTTTTGTTATTAATCCTATTTATTTCATTCAAAAAATGTTTGATACAATCCGAATAATCGGAGTCATGTACTTTCATTTCGGTACAAAAAGAACCGACCGTTCCCTCCAGACGAAAACAGAGATAAAAGTGCTCAGCCAGGAAGTCGAAAGACACATCATTGAAATAATAGACCTTCATTTGCCCCAGCAGGTCACTCAAAAATTTCCGGTCGTTCACCGGTACTCTCTCCTTCCACGGGTCTACCAGGTCAAAACCACACCAAGTCAATATTTCCGGTCGGAATTTGTCAAAAAACTTATTTGCCAAATCAGTCCAACCCTTTTTTTGGTGACACTCATCACTCCCCAGCAACCAGACCAGTTTCATTATTTCGATCCGGCGGTCCGGACACTCTCCGATATAGGCTTCCAATTTATCCAAAGCCAAATTTTTTCCTACAATTCCACTAATTTTTTTTTATAGCGTTTTAATTCTTCTGTCAGCATAACTATTAAGTTGATGCTGTACAACAGATGTTTCCTGTCAACAGTAAGAATCTCCTTTTCCTCTAAAAAAACATATATCTTTTGCATTCAAAAGTCCCTTATTTCATCTTCAAAACATATATCTTTCATCTCCGAAATAAGGGACTTTCAAATTTTCAATTTTCAATTCTTAATTTTCAATTCTCAAGGTTCTCCCAGGAAATCGACAATCACCCCGACCTGTTTCGGAGTCAGTTTTCGTTGCCGTTCACAGAACCCGGCTGCCCTTAAATCCCTGGTCAATTTTTCGTTTCTTACCACCCAGCGATGCAACAAACGTGATGCTGAGTTCGGATGCAAATCCGGGTTGTAACAGAGTGCCAATTCTGTCCATCCGTAACTGCGGATCTTAAATTTTTCTTCGTCCATATTCTTATGATTTAATACCACTAAGATAAGAAATTAAGTCCAATTAATAGCATGTAAATCAAAGTTTGTGCAGCTTATTTCTTGATTTATACAACCATATCTAACCCTTTATAACCGATAACAACATTTCATGTCACAGCCGTTTTTCCAGCACCCTATCTTTATCCTGTTATCGATAACCAACCAGTTAACCGTCAATAGCTTTCGGAGTATTTCCATTGGCATATTGGCACATTGTCAAATTAAAAAATTATTCCCATGGCTTTAAGTTTCCACTTAGTAAAACGTCCCGACATGCGCAAAGATGCTGCCGAAGGTTCCAAATTATTTTATGCACAGGTCCGTTCATTGAAGAAACTCGATTTCAACAAGCTCTGTGATCTGATCGCTGTTCGAAGCACCGCTTTTATCGGTGATGTGATGCTTGTCATCGAAGGTCTTCTTTCCGTCATGGAAGAACGCCTGGAAGAAGGCGATGTGATCCAGATGGGCCGCCTGGGTAACTTCCGTATGGTTGCCGGCAGCAAGGGTACTGAAAACGAAAAGGACTTCAATGTCTCCCTCTTCAACAAGGCTCGTATCGTCTTCTCACCGGGCACCATGCTCAACGAGATCCGCAAGAATGCCAAATATGAAAAGATGGATATCGAAACGGTCACTCCGCCTACAGGAGGTGGTTCGGACCGTCCGGAAATCGAGTAAAATAATATGCCAATGTGCCAATAAGGCAATATGCCAATTCTGATAGCAACAGTTGGTATTTCCATTGGCACATTGGCATATCGGCAAATTAAACAATTATTCACTATGTTAAAACAGGAATTTATCAAACAATATCTTTTCCCCGCTCAAAAGGCGGGGGAATGTTTCGGAATCAATCCGATCGTCATCCTTGCCCAATCGGCCATCGAAACAGGCTGGGGAGAAAGTACGCTGGCAAAGGAGCATCATAACTTCTTTGGTATCACCGCCTACGGACGTCCAAACGCTTTCTGGAAAGGAACAAAGACCGATCTGTCGGAAAACAGCGGCCATACTTCCTTATGGTTCCGCACTTACGAATCAGCGAAAGACAGTTTTATGGATTTCGCCCGTCTGATCCACACTGCTTATCCGGTGGCCGCCTCGCTCAGTGCCCATCCTTCGGCCTATGCCAAAGAGATCGCTTACAGTAAATACATCAGCGAAGTAAATGGTGACAACCGTGCTGCTTATCAAAGGATGCTGGTGTCGATTTGCCAGACGATTGAAAGATATACTGTTTGCTGAGTTCACCTTTTATCAAATATGAACTATCCGATTATCGACCGGTTGTAACCGGCTCCCCTCTCGAGAGACTGTGTAAAAACATATCTCAAAAAGATCTTTGACATTTTGTATAGTAAATAGAAAGAAAATTAGTTCTGGAAAAAGTTCTTGTTCTCAAATTTTGGCTGAAATCGACC
>NZ_JAMOKS010000044.1:0-52202 GCF_023656785.1 Parabacteroides caecihominis | reverse complement strand
GATTGGATTCATGCCATAATAATGTTCCGCCGGAGTCACGGAGTATTCAACATCCCAACGTTCAAAAGTGATGTCTTCATGTCCGATCGGGCGGATTTGTACAAAGACAGGAGTTCCATAATTTACGGACGTTGTTGTCTGGTCGTCCACGTCACGGAAGTTAGATTGCTCGTGGGTGGCGGTCGATACCGACCATTGCAAAGCCGGTATTTTAGCTATCGGCTTTGCCTGGATGATCACGGTGTGGGTACAGGTGGCATTACGGTAGATATAAGTGGCAACCTCTACCCCATCCTTGTAGAGGATCAGTTTGCTTACATTATAATAATAGGTTCCTTCCAGCGTATGAGCTTCCCCTTTGTTGAAATCGTAGCGAAGTTTTTTTGCGATTGATTCTTCCATCGGATAGTGGTAGTCTGCCGGCGTTGCAGTATATTCGATGGACCAGCGGTCATAATCTATGTAGTCAAGTTCTATCGGTCTGATCTGGACGTAAACGGGAGTTCCAACCATCACAGAGGTGGTAGAGTTGTTCTCCACATCGTTGAATTCAAATATCTCCGGAGTTGTTTTAGAAACTGACCATTGCAGCTTCAGGGTAGAGTTGGGTTCCCACTGGGCGTACAGGTCGGTATTTTCTGTAATCGTGAAAGTCGCCCCGGGCTGGTATGCCGTACCTGTGCCGTCAGCATTCGTCGTCCATCTCAGGAAAATATGGTTCGGACGAATGGGCAAGGCGGTTGCCGGATAGGTGGCGACGGTTACTTTTCCCTCATCATATGAATGCTTATAGGTTTTGTCGGGCTCGAAATTTGAATGATAGGTTACTTCCAAGGCATTTTCTTTCCATATGGCTTTATACATCGCATTCTTCGTCACGGCGGCCGAGCTGACCCAATCTTTTTCTTCCGCATCATCCGTTACCCATTTAACGAACGTCTTACCTTCGGGATGCACCAATTTGTCCGGAGCTGTTGGAGGACTGGATACTTTACCTCCGTTATTGATAACCTTGTAATAATAGGAGGTCTTGCCATCTTCCAGGTTGTAATAATCAGCACCGGCGTAGGTATTGGCCTCCAGACCTGTCCAGTTTCCGCCATTGGCATTAAAACGTACCCAGAGAATTTCGACAGCGCCCGAATCCGAAAAGCCATCACTGGCCGTAATACGGGGATTGCCGTTCTGGTCTTTGCCCATCAGTTCACTCAAAGTAGAGTTATCGACAGTATCATCGGCAAGACCACTTGGCTGTATATCGGCCAGGCTCTTGTCATTCGGCAGGATCGGTATCGTTTTAATAACACCGTAAAAAGCATCGTTCGCAGTATCCCATCTCGGATCGCCAGCCTTTTTGTTGCCGTAGGCGATAGGTTTAGGATCGGCTATGCCAAAGATATCTTCCAGTTTTTTTTCGACAATATTTGTGCCTGTTTTGGAAGTCCATGAGGTAGATGTTATCGCCGGATATAAATCAATATAGTTGTTATTCAGCGTATAGGAATTCTGATTTCCGCTAATAATATTATTCTTTAAGGAGGCTTTAGCACTGCCGGCAAGTGAAATTCCACCACCAGCATTTCCCAAAGAAGCGGTTCCTTTCAAAGCATTATTCTTGATAACAGTGTTATTTTCGAATACAGCCGTCGCTTTGGTATCGACTTCAACTGCACCACCTCCGTCTGTACCATCTGCAACATACGTACCTTTTCGCTGTTCCCCTCTTGCCACATTACCATAAAATGTATTATTCTTCACCTGCGCATTCAGCAGGTATTGGCCGACAAGAGCAATCGCACCACCCTCATCGAAAGCGGTATTCTCTATAAACGTACTATTTGTTATTTCGACTGCCGGTTTGTTCGGGTAACTTCCTCCTCCATTATGTACATAAAAATAGAGAGCACCTCCATCGGCTGTGTTCCCCAGTTCGCCATAGGAGTCTACCTCATTTCCAACAAACTCACAATTATCTACTATAAACTTCTCAGGATAAGCATCTTTCAATGAGATGACACCACCACCAGCAGCGCCATCTTTTACTGCTGTATTATTCGTATTCTTGTAGAAGCGGCTATTCTTAAAGGAAATAAGATCGGCAATATTCACTGTTACATAAATAATCGCTGAGGCATTCGCCCAAGCACCTTTGGCATAATTATAAGCGAATGTACAGTTTTCCACTTCATAAGAAGTACTTCCCCGCGTATAAATAACTGCCCCACCATTAAACGAATTAGTTATACCTAAAGAGATAAACGATGATTCCTTGATCGTTACTTTCTTGGAAGACACATTTACACCGGCTCCCGGTGGTCTCATTTTAGAAAAAAGACAATTAATTATCTTTAATTCTCCAGGGAAACTACCGGTTACTCCTCCTCCAATATTCGAAGCATCCGGATTCCAGTCTTTTGGAAATTCTCCACCTACCAATTCCGAGTCTTTTACTAATCCGGTAAGAGTCAGGTTTTGAATAGTCAATGTTCCCTCTCCTGATCCGTTGGCTGTAAAATGCTGTTTGTCTAAAGCAGCTTTCAGGGTTTGATTTGCCCCGTCAATAGTGATCTTTGCAGACGAATTGATTGTCAAATCAATAGAAGAAGCCTGCGTGTTAAAGTCCTCCACAAAATCCGCAGTCAGCACAAACACACTATTCTCAACAGCAGTACTGACTTTCGTTTTTAACTCTGCTACCGTATTCACTTCAACCGACGTTTGGGCTATTGCAGGCAACGTCGCCCATAATAGCAACAGAAATAGAACATGTACGATCTTTTTCATAATACATTTACTCATAATTCTAATAAAATAAAGTTCAAAATATCTTCATCCCAAAATCAAAAGGGAATCATCTCCACTCTCTACCGACAGTTAAAAACCATTATCAAATCGAGGCAAATTTATAAATTAAGAACTGTATTGAGCATTAATTTTAATACATTAACTCAGCTTTGAAATACAATGGCAGCATGCTTTACATATCCGCCATTTATGTTTACAAAAAGAACGAAACAACCATGACAACAGGCTCAAAAATTCAATATATTTAACACATTTGCATAAAATCTCACTTATAAAAACAAAAGAGACTGCCCCTTTCGAAACAGTCTCTTCCAACAATGTATTTATTATAGACTTAGAACGTCACATCTATCCCTCCCATAAATACCGCTTTCGGCATCGGATAACCTTCGTTAATAGAATATCGGGTAGCCGTCAGATTTTCTCCTTTCACAAACAGTTTCAATCCTTTAGCCTGCGAACCGAAACGGTAAGAAGCACGGGCATTCAATACGGTATAATCTTCTTTCTTATTTTCTTCAGGCTTTTTTGATACATATGTATACAGGTCAAAAATAGACTGCACACTCAAATTAAAGGTAAAACGTCCTGGCATATACGTGGCACCAGCATAGAACTTATGTGCCGGAGCCGCCACAATTTCTTTATTCAGATACAGATAACTGTAATTCATATCCAAGTTCAGATTGTTTAGAATCTGATATCCCGCTTCAAACTCAATCCCTTTATTATAAAAACGTTCAATATTCGACAACTGCCCGTTCACCGCCGTAATCATATCTTTCCCTTCAATATAAAAAGCCGTTAGTTCAGCATGCAAACGATTGTCCAAAAAGTACTGCCCCACAGACAGTTCATAACTCAGCATGCTTTCCGGTTTCAAATCCGGATTCGCCTTTGAATAAGGGAGATAAGATATATACAACTCACGCAGTGTCGGACTTCTATATCCTTTCGAAAAAGAACCTTTGATCGTATTGCCCTCAAACGGACGAATCGCAAAACCGGCCTGTGGAACCCATTCGCCTCCATAAGCGCTACTATGTTCGTAACGTACGCCGGCATTCAGGCTCAAAATATCGAAAAGATCCTGCTGCATGATTGCATAACCGGCTACTTCATTGACCGATTTCTTAACAATTTCTCCGACCGGCCCGTTAATCGTGTCATTCCAGGCATGCCCTCCCCAATTCTTATAATCGACACCAGCGGTAAATGTATTTCCCTCCACTAAACGGAAAGACTGGTATAACTGAACACCGGTATTATGATCATCCGAATAAAACAGGAATGAGCGCGGGTCGGCATTAACGGCATGGCCGTCATTTATCTTATGGTGTCCCCAGTTATAGAAAACACGTAATGCTCCGCTAGACTTCTCATGATGGTTCTCCAAAGCGAAAGATGTTGTTCCACGAAGAATATGCATGACATGATCCAGCAACGGACTGGTAATCGCACCCGGATCTTCCGTATTATATTTAGCTAAGCTCAAATTTCCAGTTACTTTATATTGGTTATTGATCCGGTATCCCAAATTAGCAAAACCATTTGTAATATCAAATTTGGAATCAGGCCGGTGACCATCTGAACGGTCGTGGTTCACAGAAACGAAACTACTGAAATTTCCGATGTTATAGCCATTATTAATCATGTACTTCTGCGTATTGTACGAACCAAACATAACACGTGCCTGCGTACGACGACCTTCCTGCTTATGCTGGCGAGTGATAATGTTGACTACTCCCCCCATCGCATTTGAACCGTATAATAACGAACCCGGTCCACGGATCACCTCAACCCGTTCAATATCAGAAGCAACGTATGTATCAGGCAACGAATGTCCAAAAACGCCAGCCCATTGTGGCTGTCCGTCAAACAACATCAGCACTTTATTCCCTTGGCCTACTCCACGAATATTTACCGTACCGGCCGACCCGTTTGAAACACCAAATCCAGTAATCCCCTTTTCCGTTACAAACAATCCGGGAACACGCTCCGATAACACCGGTAACAAAGCAGATTCACTGCTAGCCTCTATCTGATCCCGGTCTATCACTGAAATAGTAAGGGGAACACTATTCCGGTTTACCTGTATCTTATTTGCAGAAATCACTACACCCTGCAAATTGATCAGACTATCTATTCCCGCCGGTTCACCCGTTTCGACCGGATCAACCGGCCCGGAGGCAAAGACTGCCGAACCCGCCAGCAATCCTGAAATAAGTAAAAATCCTTTCTTCATCATTTATTCTTGTATAACATTTGTCATCTGTTTCCTCACCCAAGGTAACACCTATTTTAATAATCGTGTTACCCAACCGGCAAAAAAATAGGCTTAATCCGCCCGGCTCATCACCAATTTACCATGTTTAATTCCCTTTATAGCAGTCAGTTTATCAGCCAATTCCGTCAAACGATGGGCCGTACCCATCACAGTTTCGATGTGCAGACAGAAATGCTGATTGATATAATACTGGGAAGACGAGAGTATCACGTCCTGATAGTCTTGCTCGATACCGACAATCTTGGAAGCTATCGCTTTCTTCTCCTGGTCGTACATTATTATAATAGTACCGGCAACGATATGGTTACACTGCCATTTCCTTTCGGCCACGTTCTTTTCTATCAGGAACCGGATGGCCTGCGAACGGTTGGCGAAGCCATTTTCGTCCACATACTTATCCAACGATTCCAACAGATTGTCTTCCAGAGAGACACCAAAACGTTTTATTGCCATATAGTGTTTCATTTATTTCGAGCGGTAAATATACTATTTATTACCGGTACAAAGGTAGTTTGGCAAAAAAGAAATAATGTAATATAAATTACAGATATTATTACCTAGATTACTGATTTAGCTTTATTCCCTATAAATAAAAGGTAGATTCAAAAATTCCTTCCCGTATCCCACCACAGCCGGGTACCACAATTGTCAGGACCTCCGAGGGCTTTGACAAGAGCATTATACTGTTCCGGGTTAGCGGTCTTAATGCCGACGAAGAAGTTAAAACGTCGGGGCCCCAAGGCGGTGTTGACTATCCCTTGGCTGTCGTTCACCAGGACAGGAAATAGGCGGGGATAACCTGTGCGACGCTGTTCAGCCCAGGCTTCACAGCCTTCGGGATAACAGGCAATCCATTTCTGGGTGATGATTTTTTCTAATTTCTCTTCAGATGAGGCTGTTTCATCCCAAGCCGGAGTGACCCGGCTCACAGGCTGCACATCAAAGGTGGCGTTGAAAGCATCTTTATACGCTACCGGTGTATGAAGATTCTGAAGGTACGGAACAACATCGCCCGCACTCCATTGTGCAAAAGAAGCCCGGATGCCATTCTCGTAGCACCACTGTACGTTCTCGGACGACCATTTTCGCAGGGCAGCTTCAGCTCTCAGAAACCAAACCTCTGCGGCTGTCATCAGCACAGCGTTGGTCGACTGGGCTATCGTAGTTTTTGAATGCCCACTGTAATTCTTATGATTGAACCCCGTTCCCTGACGAATGCCTTTATAGGTACCTTCCACCTGAAAGAGTTCAAGCCCCTTGCCACCAACAGCTCTGGAAAAATATCTCGGCAAGCGGGGGTCCTGATAACCCGTCAGATACGACTCCATGTTAGCATTCATGATAGCCTCTCCCCAAGCTATCTTAATCTCACCCAACGGATTATAATAACCGCTGCCGTTGGCTGACACAGCGATAATATCATCGTCCTCCTCCAGTAGTCCCCCTGGATCAGCCAAGGCTTTACAGGCTTCGGAAGCGGCCAGTTCCGGGTCGGCCATCGCGATGCGGACAGCCAGGCGGAGGCGGAGGGAGTTTGCAAAACGTATCCACTCAGCATAAGTACGTTTCCCCACAGGCATGAGGATATCAAACTTGGCAAAGTTCTCTACCTCCGGATGCCCAGCCATATATCTGCGGATCATTTCGATACCAGTGTCGAGATCTTTGAAAAAGGCGCGGTAAGCCTTCGGCTGGCTATCGGGCTTCGATCCGGTTTTCGATCCAAAATCTGTGTAAATAATGGGGCCATACAAATCCGAAACACGGTGCATGCTTTCTACTTTTAGGATGCATGCTATTCCAAAAAAGGATGCATACTTTTTTTCAGTCAGTTCCTGCGCCTTCAAAACTTCGGGCATGATGTAACCGTAGGTGTTCTCCCAAAATGTTCCATTCCAACCGTCCTGCATGTTGTAGATGGTGTTACCCCGTCCCTCGATAAAGGGATTGAAATCGTGGAAATAACCCGCGAACATATCTGCACCGAGGTTTTGCATCACCTGAAACGTCCAGTTCTTTCCCCCACCCCAGTCGTAGTTGAAATAAATTCCCTGCTGAACTACTTTCAGTGGGAGGCCGTATTTATTGAATTCCTGTTCTTTCAACCCGTCGGAAAATCCAGCTCCATCGGTATTATACGACTCGAAGTTGCCCGTGCAGGAGGTCATCTCCAATACACAGGACAACAAGACGAAAGCTATATATTTTGTGTACTTTTTCATCATCATCTGTCACCATTAGAAAATAAATTTAACATTAAATCCCAGGCTGCGGGTAGTCGGCATACCGAACACATCCACACCTTGGTTATCATTTTTCGTTGAAAGCACGGCATCAGGGTCAAACGGGGCCGACTTATGCAGGAAGAACAGGTTACGGCCTACAAACGAAAGCTGTACTTCGTGCAATATCTTCAACTTCTCCATCAGCTTCTTCGGGAAAGTGTAGCCCAGCGAAAGCTCGCGCAGTCGGATATTCGTCGCGTTATACATATAATATTCGGTGCAACCCGTACGACCGCTCACAATAATATAAAACTTCGACGGATCGAGGTGGGTACCTTCCAGATTAACATAACCCGCATTACGTGCCTCGCCCGACTCCCAACTGACACCTTTCTGATCCATGTCGGCCTGCGTTTGCGACAGCACATCGCCGCCAAAACGTCCGTCAATCAAAAAATAGAGATTAAAACCCTTGTAGGTAAGCGAGTTGCCCCATCCGAGCATAAAATCGGGATTACTGTTACCCACCTTTTCCGTGTTACCCGAACCGATCACGACGGGTATCTGGTCACCGTCCAGATCCTTCGTATAGACGATTCGGCCATTCTCGTCGCGCTTGAAAGCCTTTCCGTAGATGTCACCCATCGAACCGCCTTCGACCAAGCGCATGGAATAAGAGGACGAAAAACCCTCGTCGCCATAAATAAAGGTTTTCAGGTCAGGATGGAGCGCAATTACCTTGTTGCGATTGGTCGAAAAGTTAAGCAAGGTCTTCCATTGGAAATCGTTTGTCAACACCGGCGTGACACCCAAGCTGGCTTCAATGCCCTGATTCTGGATATTCCCCGCATTGACATAATAATATTTATAGGTCGCTCCGGCAGACGAAGGCAGGGTGAAGAGCTGATTCTTTGTGTTGGTTTTATAGTAGGTAAAATCGAAGTCAACCCGGTAATTGAAGAATTTCCATTCCGTACCCACCTCCCAAGAGGTGCTCATTTCGGGCTTCAACTCGTCGAAAGGTGCTCCGGTGTTTGTCTGAATAGCTCCGCCGGCCACGATCTGGTCGTTACTTCCGGCGATCGGGTTGCTAAGGAACAAAGGCAGGTCGTTACCCACCTTACTCCATGAACTCCGCAACTTGCCATAGTTGATCCATTTCGGCATCGCAAGCGAATTGTTGAGTATCCACGAAAGACCTACTGAAGGGTAGAAGAAACTTTTATAGCGAGTATAGGCTAAGGTCGACGACCAATCGTTGCGGGCGGTCAGGTCGACATACAGACTTTCCTTCCAGCCCAGCTGCGCGGTTGCGAAAACCGACTGGATGACGCGCTTTTCATTGATCTGTTGGTTAATGTAGGCAGCGGTCGACATGATAATATTGGCTACCGTGAAAAGGTTTGGATAATAGAGTGAAGCCGTTTTCGAGTCAAGCCTCAACGAATTGACAGTCCGACTGTTGATACTCCCCCCAAGGGCTCCTGTCAGGGTGATGTCGTCCCATTTCTTGTTTACCATCGCCATCACGTCACCATAATAGAGATTTTCCGTGTAATTGAGGTCGATGTAGCGGCCGTTCGCCCCCGCCAGAGCCGGAGCGGTGGAGGCATACATCTTCTGCTCGAATGTGTCATGCGCATAGTCGGCCGTGCCGCGGGCCTGCAAATTCAGCCAGTCTGTAATCTTCAAGGCAGCTGTAAGGGAAGCGATAACGCGGGTACGTTTATCGTCACTCTTAATACGGTTGGTGAGCCAGTATGGATTCTGTTCCATATCAAGCTCGCCATCGGTATACCAGTTTTGTTCCATCAGGTTGCGTTTTTCGTTGAAAGCCTCGAAATGGGTACGGTACTTGTTCATATTCTCCCCCCGCGGGAAACGGTAAAGACCGACCAGCGGGTTCATGTAATAGCCACCTGAGGCCGGACGATCCTTGATACTCTGCGTCATCAAATTAACGTTGGCATCAAGCTTGAGGTAATCGTCGAAGAAGCGAGCGGTTTCACGGAAATTGAGGTTATGCTTCTGCATCTTGTTATTTTCAACAATACCTTTGGCAGAGGTGTTGGCATAAGAAAAATAAGTTTGCATCTTCTCGTTACCGGTTGTAAACGACAGGGAATTAATTGCGGTCAGACCATTGCGAAAAAAGTCGTCCACATTGTTGTAATCGGACAGGTCGGCTTTCGTCCCCCAACTGGTCTTTGTTTCACGATCCATGCCGTAGTCGTTTTGAAATTTAGGCAAGCTCACCGCATGGTCGACCGTCAGGCTCGACGAAAAGGTAACGCGCTGCACATCTTCCTGTCCCTTCCGCGTGGTGATCAGGATCACGCCATTGGCAGCCTGCGAACCATATAAAGCAGCTGCCGATGCGCCTTTGAAAATACTTATACTCTCGATATCATCGGGGTTGAGATTGGAAATACCATCACCACCGTCACGGTTTCCGGCATCAGCCGTACCTCCGATGGCAGATACAGCCTGTTCGCTGCTGCTGTTCAGCATCGGGATACCGTCGATCACATACAAGGGCTGGTTATTTCCCGACACAGAACGATAGCCGCGGATGATGACCCTTGCCGAGCTTCCAAGCCCGAAAGAGGTGCGATTGATCTGCACACCGGCCGTTTTTCCGGCCAGCGTCTGAATGAAATTCAAGTCCTTCGCCCTCACCAGTTCGTCTCCTGCCACCAGTTGGGTTGCGTAAGGAAGAGAAGCCTCCTGCTTATGAAGCCCGAGGGCGGTGACAACTACTTCGCCCAACTGCTGGGAGTCTTCCACGAGTTGGATCTGAAGGGTTTTCTTTCCGTCATACTGGATTCTCTGCGGGAGATAGCCGATATACGATACCTGGAGGGTAGCCTTGGGCGGCAGGTAAAGCACGAAACAGCCGTCAGGATCGGTCACAGTACCCAGGCTCGTTCCTTTGATCAGGATATTGGCACCAATAATGGGCTCACCGTCTTTATCCTTTACGTTGCCTGTTACCCAGCGGGAGGCATTTTGCTGCATACGGATCACATCTTCGCGGTGGTTCAATATGATTTGTTTATTAACGACCGTGTAGGCAATATCGGTATCTTTAAATAGAAGATATAAGAGGTCGAACAGATTTTTTCCTTCCCTGTTTTCGCGGACAGGAACCGAAAGGTCGATCACCTGCGCGTCATATATAAAGGAATAAGGGGTTTGTTGTTCTATAATCTCCAATATCTGCGCCAGCGTTTTCCCGGAAACATCGGTTTTAAGCACAATCTGGTCATCCCGAACTACCTGTGCTTTGGCCCCGGCACACAAAAGCAACCCCAATATCAGGAGGTAAATTTTCATAGTAGCGTTATTTATCATGCTTTATAATCAGATCTTATTTCGGGTAAATGTACGCAATTATTACACAAATACAACTTCAGCTCATAAAAAAACTCGCCTGAAGGCCCCATCTTCACAGAAAGAGCACTCCAGGTGAGCTTAATATTAATTATGTTGAAATGATTTCAAAACATGTCCAACAGGATTTATTCGGCAGAAGTACAGTAGTTTGCGTTTTTATCCCACCATAGATTGGCTGCGACATTATCGTTGCCACCTAACATCTGAACACCCTTATTATATTCATCCTGATTCACCAACTTTTCTTTAACAGGATACTGGATACGTTTGATAAAGTTGCGTGAATCTTTAAAATCCTGTGAGTAGCTGGAGTAAATAATCGGATCACGATAGACTGCAACATCGAGACGCGGCAGGTTCAAACGACGTTTGTCATTCCAAGCCTCTTGCGACATATCCGGAGTAGCAGCGATATACTTCTGAGTGATAATTTTTTCCAAAGCCGTATTACCGGAACCGGTTTGATCATCATAATTTGCACTGGTACCAGCTAAGTTCTTTTCATTGGAAACCAGATATTCGTCGGCACCCAAAGCACCCCAAGTTGAGAAGGATGCCCGTACACCGGCTTCATATTCCGCTTTGGCATCTCCCCCTACAAATCCGCGGGCATAGGCTTCAGCTTTCAGGAAATGAACTTCTTCAGACAGGAACAGGTCATACGGTCGCGATTTGTAAGGAACCCCAGCCTGCCAGATATAACCTAACTCAGCATGTTGTTTGCTTTGATAAATACCAGTATTGGTTTCTTCCATTTTCATGCCATATACGATTCCGGTCCAATCGCCATTCTCTATTGCTGGCTGGAAAATAATAGGAGCGCGTGGGTCAGCCTTAGCAGGATGTACGTTCGACAAATGCTTGCCGCTGCTCTGATTTGTCAAATCTGTCGGAAACGCAATACCACCGATATTAGTAACCAGTTTTTCAAACGATTTCGACATATTAGCCGATGTTCCCCAAGTAATCTGGAACATCGTATAATTATAGTCACCTCCCCATGAACCGTCAGCCTTAACAGAAATACGAGCATTATCAAGCGAATTTTCAATTAAGCCTGCCGGATTAGCCAAAGCCGACGCCACTTCTTTCTTGCAAGTGGTTATATCGACTTCCGACAAACGCAAAGCCAGACGTAAATGCAACGAATTAGCAAACTTTTTCCAACGGTCTACATTTCCTTTGAAAATAACGTCCCAGGCGCTATCCGAAAATATCGGGCCGGCCGATTCGTTAAAAGTGTTTATAGCATCGTCCAATTCTGCAAAATATTCTGCATAAATAGCATCCAGATTCTTATAAGGAGGATTATTCTCGATTTCCTTATAAGCAGGGAAAGGCATGGGACCGAATTTGTCGGCTGCCTGGCTATGTACATAGACACGCCAGATTTTAGCTACAGCGATTGAATTGGCATATAAATCTTTATCCTTTTCGATAGAAGAACGAATCACTATATTTAAGGAAGCAATCTGCTTGAGATATTCATCCCAGATACGCGAATTCCATTCATCGTTCATAATGTAATTTTTCGTTCCCCATTTACCTCCGTCGATTGTCATTTGTGAATATAAGTCGATCTGCAATTGTTTGCTTCGTTCTTCTATATCACCATCCATGATAACCCCTCCGCGAAGCGTTGAGGCCAAACGAGGTTCGTTCATATTATAATCGACATCATCGGTCGGCTTATTCGGATTTTCGTTCAAACCGGTTAAATCGCAACCGGTAATTCCTACGCATACAAGAAATGATGCAGCTAATATCTTGATAATTTTCATAACAATTTCTCTTTAATATTAATAATTAGAATGCCACATTCAGATTAAGACCCAAGCTCCGCATCGTCGGCATCGAACCGTATTCAATACCCTGTGCATTTCCCGAAGTATAGGCTGCTTCCGGATCAAAACCTTTCGTATTACTGTGAATCATCCATAAGTTACGTGCAACGAAACTAAGTTTCAGATTCGTAAACGGTGTTTTCGACAACAAACTTTTCGGGAATGTATATCCGAGACTCAGTTCACGTAAACGAATATTCGTCGCATCATACATATAGGCTTCCGTTATTCCGGAAATGCCGCTCCAGTATTTCTGAGCATTGATATCAACCGTATTTACTGACTTATCTTCAAGTACACCCGGCACAACAATACCACCTTCACGTCCCGGTAGAGTCATATCCAACGTACCGTTACGGGTACCTGCTACAATTGAGCCCATATATACATCGCCGCCTTTTCTCATATCAATCATGAAACTGAAGGTGAAATTCTTGAAAGAGAATGTATTCGTCCAACCCATCATCCAATCGGGTTGATTATTACCCAGCAAGATCATATCGTTGGTTTTGATAGGTACACCATCTTTACCGATTACCATATTTCCGGCATCATCACGCAAATAGCCATAACCGTAAATATCACCATAAGAACCACCTTCGTGGGCTACGATTTTCATAAAGGTTACAGATGCGTCGCTCAAGATTTGTTCTTTCGTGTCGTCAGTAAGTGAAACCACTTTATTGTTATTCTTCGACCAGTTCAGTTGAGTATCCCATACAAATCCGCTCGGTGTGATCACCGGTGTGGCTGTTAAAGCGATTTCCACCCCTTTATTTTCGATGTTACCGGCATTGATCATCTTCTTCTTGAAACCTGTAGCAGAAGGAACATCGATCTTCAGAATCTGATCTTTTGAATTTTTCTTATAATATGCCAGATCCACTCCGATACGATTGTCGAGCGCTTTCAGCTCCAGACCGAGTTCCCATGAGTTGATCGTTTCATTTTTCAATTCGGGATTAGCCATCCATTCTTCATTGGTCGCACCGAAAATTCCCCCTTTGATATCATAATCGAGATTATAATAATCACGCAACATATAAGGATCCGTATCGTTACCGACTTGTGCCCAGGATGCACGTATCTTACCAAAAGTCAACGGGCCTGTACTACCACCCATCTTATTGATCATCTGTGTAAAGATCCAGCTTGCACCTACTGAAGGATAAAAATAGGAATCATTGTTTTTCGGAAGAGTAGACGACCAGTCATTTCGTGCCGTCAAGTCAAGATACAGATAATCATCCCACGACAAAGAAGCTGTTGCATAAAGGGAATTGATTTGCTTTCTTTCCTTAGTATATTCACCTTTATGTGTCTTACCATTGGCTATGGCATGAAATTCAGGAATAACAAATTCGCCTGAACTTTCCTTGTACCAGTTTCGTGAACGATACATAACATTACCACCCAACGTTCCGACAATACCAAAGCGATCCCAATTACCTTTAGCTGTCAATAAAAAGTCAGAGTTGACTTCAGTAAATTTCTCCATATTAGCAGTCATACTTCCGTTATTTTCCCAATACGGATTACCAGTGGCACGAATGTTCTCATATTCAATAGTATAATTATCCATACCGGAACGTAACTTCAGATTCAACCAGTCAGTGAATGTAAAATCAAGAGCTGCAAAACCAATCAAACGATCTTTTTTATCATGATTGGTATTCCGATAAGCCGACCAATACGGATTGTTAGCATTTGCTCCCGGGTCAATCAGGAAGCCAGCCGGTTTCCCATCTGCCCGCTTCCAATTATTATCCTTATAGGCGTCATAATCAGAGAAAGCGATACTTCGGGGGGTATTCAGATAATTCAGGAAAATATTATCGGGGTCACCAGCCAACTTGATTCTGTTGTCAGTATGTTGATTCACATAATTAACCTTCACATCAGCCGATAACCATTTAGCCAATTTAGCTGTTGAACGAAGATTGATTGACGTACGGTCCATCCCACTATTTGGCACAACCCCTTTATTATCGAGGCGCGTTACGCCGGCACGGAAAGTTATGTCTTCAGAACTCTTACTGATATCCAAACTATTTGTCCAACTGGAACCTGTTTGTAAAAAATCGCTATACAAATCGTTATCGCGGGCAGCATAAGGTAGATTCCCCATTGCCATATCTTTCATGGAACCGTCCATAACAGCACCCCAGCTATCCGTTTTGTTATTATCGAACTTTCCGTCGACACCCTGTCCATATATATTTTGAAATTTTGGTGTTTGCATCGGGTTTTCAGCTGTAAAGTTGAGGTTATAATTAATACCTACTCCTCTTGATTTAGTCCCTTTTTTGGTAGTGATCATTACGACACCGTTACCTGCGCGGCTCCCGTACAAAGCTGCTGCAGCCGGCCCTTTCAACACAGACATACTTTCGATATCGTCGGGTGAAATATCAGAAATACCTGAACCTTTATCCAAATTTCCATTTCCCCAATAATCGTCGGTACCACCGCTAAAGTTATCAATAGGCACGCCATCAACTACAACCAATGGCTGGTTATTACCTGAAAGAGAGTTGTTTCCACGGATCACGATACGGGAAGAACCACCCACACCGGTACCATTTTGTTTAATCTGCAAACCAGCTACTTTACCTGCCAGGGCGTTAGCCACGTTTGCATCACGAGTCTGAGTCAGCGATTCCCCTTTCAGTTCCTGCATGGAATATCCCAACGCTTTCTTTTCACGCTTGATACCTAAAGCAGTAACCACAACCTCGTCTATTTTCTGTGTGTCTTCACTTAACTGTACATCAATTTTAGTTTGGCCATTGATAGCAACTGTAACCGTCGCGTATCCAATATAACTGAACTGTAGTTCTTTTCCACCATCCACGTCTAATGTATAGTTTCCATCCACATCAGTGATTGTACCATTAGTTGTACCGGGTACCAAAACACTTACGCCCGGAAGTCCGAAACCATCATTTGCATCCGTCACTACGCCGGAAACCTGCTGAGCACTCAGGTAGCTACATGCCACCAAGGCGATGAAAATACCCAGTAATTTTCTTAATCCTGAGCAATTCTTAAATAAAGAGTATTTCATATCATTCTTATTTAGGTTACAAAGCATTTATGATATAGCTATCATAACTTTGTGTTTTTTTAATGAATTAAACAAAATCGTTAAATTAAGCTGTCATTCGTAACAGCACATGTCGCTTGAAATTCCTAAGTATATTCCATAGGCAATCAGATTATTTAATAATTAATACTAGTTTATTATTTTGATATTTCTATTATCGGGATGTCTTGCGTTTGGGCAGAGTTAACAGGTATTTTCGGGATGGTATATTTGATACCCGAGGCCAGACGGAGATACTCCATCACTTGGGGTAGTTGTTCATTTTTAAACTTAGCGGTAATAATCGAATTTAGTACCACCGAATCTTTTACCATGAACTTCACATGGTAGTGGCGGCTTAACACTTTAAGCACCTGAGACATCGGGTGGTTACGGAAAATAATCTCACCATTTTTCCATGCGGTTTCGTGATCTGTATTCACAGCCTCCACATCCAGCTTCCTCGTTGTTTTCGTGAAGGTTGCCTTTTCATTCGGTTTTATCCGTCGCGATAACTCCTGTCCGCCGATAGATTGAACATGAACACTAACGGAGCCTTCCACCAGTGTTGTCTCGATCAGATCATCGTCGGCATAAGCTGCAACGTTGAAAGTTGTGCCAAGTACCTCGACTTCATATTCCTGTCCGGCATGAACGATAAAGGGTTGGCTAGCATCGTGCGTCACTTCAAAATAGCCTTGTCCTTCAAGTTCTACCTCACGACTATCGGCAACGAAGTCGGACGGATACTTCAACGAACTGGCCGAGTTCAGCCAAACACGTGAACCGTCTGGCAAGTTAAACATCGAAACGACGCCCGGATTGGTGCGCACTTCGAGCATGCGCACCTCCTTTTTGCCTCCCTGCATCCATAAGTATGCAGACAAAACTAATATTGGAACAAACAGAACAGCAGCTACCCGCTGTACTAACCAAACCATCCGGCGAAGACGAATCTTCTTATCTAACTTATGTACCTGTGTTTTGAAACGGCGTAACGATTGTTCAGGGTCGACCGACTGCATCACGCGTACCCGACTCACTACTTCGCGAGTGAAATAGAGCTGCTCCAGCAACTTCTCATTTTCGGGAGAAGCAGACAGCCATTCTTCCACGGCTGCCGCCTCATTTGCAGTCAACATTCCGTCGATGTACTGTAATAATATTTCCTCGTTTATCGTTTCCATATTTTTCTGCTTCTAATATTAATACAATTCAACGAATAAACCTACTAAACAGAAATACAATTATTTTTAGAAAAAATTCAAAATCTTTTCATCCGACTCAGTTGTTATCCTAAAAGACAGAGAGTTATCACTAATAAAAAAGTTTATGAAAAAGATTGTTTTACTCCGCCACGGCGAAAGCGCCTGGAATAAGGAGAACCGTTTTACCGGCTGGACCGATGTTGATCTCACCGAAAAAGGGATAGAAGAAGCCCGCAAGGCAGGCGACCTGCTACGAAAAGAGGGGTTCGTTTTCGACAAAGCCTATACCTCTTATCTGAAACGTGCTGTAAAGACTTTAAATAATGTACTCGACCGGATGGACCAGGACTGGATACCTGTCGAAAAAAGCTGGCGGTTGAACGAAAAGCATTATGGCGCCCTACAGGGTCTTAACAAGAGCGAGACAGCCGAAAAGTATGGTGACGAACAAGTACAGATATGGCGCAGAAGCTACGATGTAGCCCCGCATGCCCTAAAAGAGGACGATCCGCGCAACCCGCGCTTCGAGATCCGTTACAAGGAAATACCCGATAACGAGTTGCCGCGCACGGAGTCGCTAAAAGATACCGTCGCACGTATCCTGCCTTACTGGAAAGACGTGATCTTCCCTTCGCTCGAAACTTCCGATCAGATTCTGGTGACCGCTCACGGGAACAGCCTGCGGGGTATCATTAAATATGTACGCGATATACCCGACGAAGATATCGTCCACCTGAATCTTCCTACCGCCGTCCCTTACGTACTCGAGTTCGATGATGACATGAATCTCGTTAAAGATTATTTCCTGGGCGACCCCGAAGAAATCAAAAAGCTGATGGAAGCGGTAGCCAATCAGGGGAAAAAGGTCGAGAAATAGCTTTTTATTCAATTTCAAAGCCCGGAAGAAGAAAAAAAATCCGGGCTTTGCCTGTTTAATCAAGAAATAAATGTTTATGTTTGTAGGAAACAAAAAACTAAATACTGTGATTACACAAAATGAACAAACCTTACATCTATTAAAAGCAGGCGATGAAGGCGCCTTCGACACAGTCTACAAACAATATTATCGGGGGCTTTGCGCCTTCGCATCTCAATATGTAGCCGAAACGGAAATAGAAGAAATCGTACAGGAAACAATGATGTGGCTCTGGGAAAACCGTACTTCGCTGATTCCCGAACTGTCATTGAAATCTTTACTGTTTATGATGGTGAAAAATAAATGCCTCAACAATATCACCCACAACCAAATCAAGCAACGAGTGCATGAAAAACTGTTCGCCAAATTTGAAAACCAGTTTGAAGATCCGGATTTTTACATAGAAAACGAATTAATCGCCCTGGCAGCCAAGGCGATTCGTGAACTCCCGGAAGATTATAGAAAAGCTTTCGAAATGAATCGTTTCGACAATCTTACCTATAACGAAATCGCAGAAAGGACCGGCGTTTCACCCAAGACTGTGGCCTACCGCATCTCTCAGGCACTAAAGATTCTACGCGTCGAACTCAAAGACTATATGCCGCTGCTCATGGTCTTATTGAATTAAATGAAAGCAAAATAAATGTACGAATAAACAAAATATAACCAAACATGTTTAAATAATAGGGAACCCGCTATTTAAAACAATTAAAATAAACGATAAGATGAAACGTACATTTTTAATGATAGCATTTGCCGCACTGGCAACTATCGCATATAGTCAAACCGACGATAAAGGTTACGAAGAAGGGAAATATGTATTGAAAGGCGTATCAGGCCTCAACCTGTCGCAAACGGCAATGACCAACTGGTCGGCCGGAGGCGAAAACTCGGTAGCCGGAAATGCCTACCTGAACGGTTCGCTGACACATAAAAACGGGAACTGGCTCTGGGTGACCAACCTGGTTCTCGATTACGGACTGACAAAAACCAAGTCGCAGGGGATGCGCAAGAGCACCGACAAGATCGGACTTTCCACCCAGCTGGGCTATTCAACGAACAATGTCTGGTTCTATACACTAATGGGCGACCTGAACACACAGTTTGCCAAAGGATACAATTATCCGGACAAGGAACATTATATCTCCAACTTTTTCGCGCCGGCCTATTCCAACATCTCGCTGGGTATGGAATACCGCCCGAAAAGCAATTATTCGATCTACCTCTCTCCCGTTTCAGCAAAAATGACTTTTGTTGAGGACGATTACCTGTCCGATCTGGGCGCATTCGGTGTCGATCCGGGTGACCGTTTCAAGATCGAATGTGGCGTTTACCTCAAAGCCCGTGCAGAAATGCCGGTGATGGAGAACGTTAGCCTGATCACTACAGCCGATTTTTTCACTCCGTATAGTAATCAGTTCGGAAACATCGATGTCAACTGGGACATGCTCATTAGTATGAAGATCAACAAATTCCTGTCAGCTACGCTTAACACGACACTGAAATACGATAACGACGTGAAAACCTTCGATGACAACGGTACGAAACATGGGGCAAAAGTACAGTTCAAAGAGATACTCGGCGTAGGTCTTGCCTATAATTTTTAGGAATAGAAAGGAGACTGCCTGTGTTTTTAAGAAAAAACCTTCCGCAATCGGTTGCAGTATCCAAAAGAAAGGAGTAAATTTGCACGTCGAAAACAAATATGATTAGAAATGATCGATAAAATTAAGGCTCTGCTTCAGGAAGTAGAGAATATGAAGGCTGCAAATGCCGAAGAGCTGGAAGCTTTACGCATCAAATACCTCAGCAAGAAAGGAGAAATTTCTGCGCTGATGAATGATTTCCGCAACGTTGCGGCTGATCAGAAGCGTGAAGTGGGTAAATTCCTCAACGAGCTGAAAGAAGCTACTCAAAATAAAATCAACGAACTGAAAGAAGGTTTCGACAATGTACAGACCGGAAACGATGACATCGACCTGACGCGTACATCTTATCCTATCGAACTCGGCACACGCCACCCGCTTTCAATCGTTAAAAAGGAAATCTGCGACATCTTCGGACGTCTGGGATTCAGCATCGCTGAAGGTCCCGAAATCGAAGACGACTGGCATGTTTTCTCTTCTTTGAATTTTGCCGAAGACCATCCAGCACGTGATATGCAGGATACGTTCTTCATACAACATAATCCGGACGTGTTATTGCGAACACATACATCATCGGTACAGACCCGTGTGATGGAGACTCAGGAACCTCCTATCCGCATCATCTGCCCCGGACGTGTATATCGTAATGAAGCTATTTCTTATCGCGCACACTGTTTCTTCCACCAGGTAGAAGCCCTGTATGTCGACAAGAATGTCTCATTCGCCGACCTGAAACAAGCATTGCTTTTCTTTGCAAAAGAAATGTTCGGTCCGGAAACGAAAATACGTTTACGCCCCTCCTACTTCCCGTTCACAGAGCCATCCGCAGAGATGGATATTTCCTGTAACCTGTGTGGCGGTAAAGGATGTGCATTCTGTAAACATACCGGTTGGGTAGAAATACTCGGTTGCGGTATGGTAGACCCGAATGTACTCGAAAATTGCGGTATCGACAGCAATGTTTATACCGGATATGCACTGGGAATGGGTATCGAACGTATTACAAACCTGAAATACCAAGTTAAAGACCTACGAATGTTCTCAGAAAACGATGTTCGTTTCCTGAAACAATTCGAATCAGCCAATTAAATTGAAAACCTAAATCATTTACCATCTTCCCCGGGCCTTTAACCAGCCCGGGGGAAACACACAAGGAGGATGAAATATGATAAAGGTTTTAATTTTAATTACAGGAGGAGCAATCGGATCGGCACTGCGTTATGGAGTTTCCATGTGGGTGCAGCGTTCGTTGCAGTACTCCTTTCCCTTTGGGATACTATCCGTTAATATAATCGGCTCTTTCTTGATCGGCTTCTGCTGGAGTCTTGCCGAAAATTATAACTTCTCAGCCAACACAAGGGCGTTTCTTTTCACCGGTCTGTTTGGCGGATTTACAACTTTTTCTTCGTTTGCACTGGATACTATGTCACTGATAAAAATCGGTGATTATAAATTAGCACTCTTAAATATACTGGCCAGTAACGTTTTAGGACTTATTGCCGTTTTCCTGGGTTTGTTACTCGGAAAAAATGTATTATCTTTAATGAAATAACAGGATGAAAAAAGAGGAACGATATAAAGGTGTATTAGACTGGTTCGAAGCAAACGTACCGGTTGCAGAAACGGAACTTCATTACGACGATCCGTACCAACTGCTTATTGCCGTGATTCTATCGGCTCAGTGTACCGACAAACGAGTGAATATGATTACGCCGGCTCTGTTTAGGGATTTCCCCACAGCAGAAGTACTGGCTGCTTCCACACCGGAGGTCGTATTTGAATATATCCGTAGTGTCTCCTACCCGAACAATAAATCGAAGCATCTGGTCGGAATGGCCAAAATGCTGATGGCTGATTTCGGCGGCACAGTCCCTTCTGATATAGATGAACTGCAAAAGCTGCCCGGCGTAGGACGCAAAACGGCCAATGTGATCGCCTCTGTTGTCTACAACAAGCCGGCAATGGCGGTAGACACCCACGTATTCCGCGTTGCCAACCGCATCGGACTGACAAACAACAGCAAAACACCGCTCGAAACAGAAAAAGAACTGGTGAAAAACATCCCGGAGAAACAGATACCTATTGCTCACCACTGGCTGATCCTGCACGGACGATACGTCTGCGTGGCCAGGAAACCCAAATGTGAGGAATGCGGACTCAAGCCTTGGTGCAAATATTTCCTGAAGGCAAAAATTTAAAAAATGAAAGTTTACAGGCGGGAAATAGTGATTATCATCTTAACTGCTCTCGCTACGCTGTCGGCAGTCTACTACTTTTTCGGTGACATGAAAGAGAGTAAAGAACTGGTGCAAACAGATTTATATACCCTAACTGCACCGGAACCGGAAGCGATACTTGCCGTAAACCGCCCTTCTGTTTTTGCCCGGATAATATTGGCTAAGGAGCCTGTTTATCAGGCATTCGCCTCTAAAATCCCTGAAATATATCTTACTATCATCCAAAAGAATCCGGAAATTGCCTCGTTACATCTCTCATTCCATCCGCAAGGTATTGTAATGTATGTAAAAGCGGATAAAAGCATGTCCCGACATATAGAAGAAAATGTTTTAAAAACAGCTTTCAAATCATTCGCCCCTCAACAGCAAACCAAAGGAGGCATCACTTTTACCTATTGCCCGGATGCCGGAAACCGCTTTTTCGGCTACTACCAACATAATGGCGTATGGGTTGCCAGTTACAGCAGGAAATTGCTGGAGGAAGTAGCGGCCATACAAAGAAAGCAGAAAAACAACCAGCCGAAGGAACAAATGCTACTCCGTAAAACACTCGACAGCAATGCTCCGCTTAACCTGATGATACAATCGAAACTGTTAGACTTATATGTGAAAGCGAACGATTCTACCCTATGGAGAATCAGCGACAGATGGCTGGGAGCCGACCTTTTTGAAAGTGAAGGGAATATTTGTTACTTTAGCAGTCTACCGTATCATGAACCAGCCGACACACTTTTCAAGACGATTGGCGATACACTGTCGGTCAGATTAGAACAACATTTCCCGCAACTTCATATTTCCTGCCAGATTTATGAAGAAAACGGGAAAGTATATTATACCGGTTGCAGTTTGGGAATTTCCAATTGATCATATGCCAAATGAACATGCGGAGGCAACTCTTTTTCTACCTGGCTTTGCAAGCCGATCCGATGGCTCATATGAATCAGATAGGATTCTTTGGGACGGATACGTCCGATCTGCTCTAATGCTTCTCCCACACTTTCATGCGTCGGATGCTCATCCCAGCGCAAAGCAGTAATAATCAAAACATCCAATCCTTCCAGCTTGGTATATTCTTCTTCCGGAAGAGATTTCAGGTCGGTCAGATAGGCCATATTCCCTATTCGAAACCCCAGGATAGGTAATTTTCCATGCATTACCCGGATAGGAATTATCTCTATCCCGGCTGCAATAAAAGGTTCTGTCGTTACACGGTGGATTTTTAGATTGGGGACACCCGGATATCTATTTTCGCGGAAAACATACGGGATACGCGTCTCTATGGCTTCAGCCACATTTTCTTCAGTATATAGATGTATGTCTCCTTCCCGTCCGAACGGACGCAGGTCATCCAGTCCTCCGACATGGTCATAATGTTCGTGTGAGATCAGGACGGCGTCCAAGTGGTATGTTTTACTTTGTATCATTTGCCAGCGGAAATCCGGTCCGCAGTCCAGCAAGATACGCTTCCCCTCTGTTTCTACTAATACCGATGTACGCAGGCGCCAGTCGCGGGGATCTTTGCTTGTACAAACTTCACACTGACAGCCTATTTCGGGAACCCCGGTTGAAGTTCCCGTTCCCAGAAATGTAATTTTCATTATCCTACATATTTAACCTCAGGCATTATCTCGATACCAAAACGATCTTTTACGGCAGTACGGATACTTTCCGCCACCAGAGCAATCTCGTGTCCCCGGGCTTCTCCCAGGTTGACCAGGACCAGCGCCTGTTTTTCATATACACCGACCGGACCATGCGATTTACCTTTAAAGCCGCATTGTTCGATCAACCAGCCGGCAGGAACTTTCACTTTCCCCTCACCAGCCGGATAAGAAGGCATACCGGGATATTGCTCCTTCAGTTTCTCAAACTGTGCAACAGGAATAACCGGATTCATAAAGAAACTGCCGGCATTTCCCAGCTTGTCCGGATCGGGCAGCTTCTCCTGACGGATCGTGATCACGGCCCGGCGGATTGCTTCCAATGTTACTTCCGGATATTTAGCCAGCTCTTCCTTTAGGTTTCCATAGTTGATGGAAAAGGATGGGCGTTTATCCAACCGTATTATTATATATGTAACAATGTGCGGGTCGTTATGTTCGTTTTTGAAATAACTGCTGCGATAGCCGTACTGGCATTCTTCGTTCGTAAATATCCGCTTTTCAAAAGTCAACTGGTTGTATGTTTCCACACTTTCTATCACATCTTTTATCTCCGCCCCGTAGGCTCCGATGTTCTGGATAGCGGCAGCACCAGCTTCACCCGGGATCAGGGAAAGATTTTCTATTCCTCCCCACCCGTTGGCAACGGCATGAGCAACAACATCGTCCCACCTTTCAGCGGCACCGACACGCAGCCAGATATGTTCGTCGGTTTCCTTCTCCACACGGATACCTTTGATGGCCGAGTGCAGGATGATACCGTTGAAGTCATTTATAAACAGCAGATTGCTTCCGCTGCCGATATGCAGCGACAAACACTCCTGAAAATACTCGTCCCGTAAAACCCGTTCTAATTCTTCTTCATTCGTATATTCCATAAACCACCGCGTCTTAACCGGCAGGTGGAATGTATTATGCTTCTCCAGGGAGTAATTCTCTTCTATCCTCATAATATCTGTTTATTTATTGCGGGACAAAAGTAAGAATTATTTACAAGGTATCTACGATTTCACGTTGTTTCGTGAAAAAGATCATCCGCTGTATCTCTCCGCTCTGCGAGATTAAAGTAGAATAGCGTTTCAACGACTGGATCCATTCTTTCTGGGCACGGCAGATTTCCGGATGCTGCGAATCCATATAGTTGATGGCATAAAGACGGAACATGCACAACTGGAAGCTCCCTTTTTCCAGGAATGTATATGTTGCCTCGAAATTGATATTGGAAAGATACAAATAAACTTTGTTGCCATTCGGATATTCCCCGCGGGCTGCAATCTGTTCCATTTCATCCAATAAACGATTCAGTTCCTGTTTCATCACTTCGATATCATCATCGCTCAGCATGTTCAGCCCTGCAAAATACTTGATCTCCCTAACCAACGACTGAAAAATATTATTATCAAGAATCGTATAGGTAGATGGAACCTGACGGCATTCCTGCATCAGTTTACGCTGGGACTCCAGTATTTTCTCCGTCACAACGATATCCGACATACTTGCAGTGATCTTCATCCCGTTATTCTGATGCATCCACCGACAAAGACGGAATTTGGTCAGACGCTCATACGGAGAATAAAATGTAAACGGAACGATATTACATGCGGAACTGAGTATCGACTTAGGGTCTTCTTTGGCAAAAGTAAATAATTTATGATACCGCTTGATTATATCATGGTAACTTTCCATCTGACTCATATTATTAGAGACATTCAGATTAAAAACGGCTCCTTCCGCCCGGTTGGTCCCGACGATCTGGTCCAGAGAAATCCCCAGACTCTGAGACAATAATGATACTTCATAAAATGTAAACGGAACCTCCCCACGCAACCGGCGATAAACGGCTTCCTTACCTATAGATATAATATCCATAATATAGTTAGCCAAATTTGTCTCCTCCGGGAGATGTTCCCTCATGGCTTTTATCAGCCCGTTATTCAATGCATCTTTCATAATTATTAGTGTGTTATTTACTATTTCTACTCATATATTCTTCTCACAATACAATAAAAATAAAGTGTGGCCAAATAGCATTAACGCCTTTCTTCGTTTCGATTATCGCAAACCAATGTGAATTAACGTTTTTTGTTTCTAAAATCGTAACAAAAGGCTGCAGCTATTGTTTAATAAGAAATGCAAGCAATTTTTGTTGTCTGAAAAAAGACACCATATAAAAAAATCAATGCTTACATTTGCAATGTATATAATCATTAAAAAGAAACACTCATGAACAAAGCAGAACTTATCGAAGCCTTAGCAGATAAGGCAGGGTTACAAAAGCAAAAAGCAAAAAAAGTATTAGATGCTTACATCGAGATCGTAACCGAAAAAATGTCGCAAAAAGAGGAAATCACTCTTATCGGTTTTGGTACTTTAATACCTAGACCGCAAACTAGTCGCCTGGCTCGTAATCCTAAAACGGGTACTCCGGTACAGATTCCAGCTAGAACAACGGTAAAGTTCAAACCCGGTAAATTCTTGCTGGAGGCTATGAACGGCACTGGCGAAAAAAAATAATATGATTTATTTCTTTAACTTCCTTCTTGCTTCGGCAGGAAGGAAGTTTTTTACACCTCCTTTTTCTGTTTACTTTATCATATCTGCAAAAATACATACAGAAATCCACTAAAAAGGGGTGTTTTTAATGAATATCGAAACCGCAAGGTTCTAATTAAACAACCGCAAGCATGTCCCCAATTCAATTATCGCAATTTTAGAATCCGAACAGCACCTCTTGTTTCGGAATGTGAAACTTTTGCCCTATACCTGGAATTTTACAGAGAAACATTTGTATGATGCTCTAATTATATCTAATTTCGGCACCGGAAATTTTAGTCTGCATATACAATATAATACACATGAAAATAGTTAATCTCGGAGAGTCAAACTCCATACTGAACAAGTTCGTATCCGAACTTAGAGATGTAAATATCCAGAAGGACAGCCTTCGTTTTCGTAGAAACATTGAACGCATCGGCGAAATCATGGCTTATGAGATCAGCAAAGATTTTGCCTACAGCCAAAAAGATATTCAAACTCCCTTAGGGATCGCACCAATGTATACTCCCGACGACCGGATAGTAATCAGTACTATATTACGTGCAGGACTTCCTTATCACCAGGGATTTTTAAGCTATCTCGATTATGCCGAAAATGCCTTTGTCTCTGCCTATCGCAAATATAAAGACCGTCTGAACTTTGATATTCACATCGAATATATCGCATCCCCGAGACTGACAGAGAAAACATTGATCATCACCGACCCGATGCTAGCCACCGGAAGTTCCATGGAACTGGCCTATGAAGCATTGTTGACCAAAGGACATCCTTCGCATATCCATGTGGCCTCCATCATCGCCAGCAAACAGGCAATGGAATATCTGCAAAGAAAAATGCCGGATGACAAAACAACAATCTGGATCGCCGCACTGGATGACGAACTGGACGATCATTCCTACATCATCCCCGGCCTGGGAGATGCCGGAGATCTTGCCTACGGAGAAAAAGAATAAAAGAATATTTTATCGGGGTAAGGAGAACCAAAAGCAGGAACCTTTTCCGGGCTCAGAACTTACTCCGATTTTTCCTTTCTGCTGTTCGACAATACTTTTGCAGATAGAAAGTCCCAGCCCTGTACCTTGCTTAAAGTCATTTCCCTTATAGAAGCGATCGAAGACATGGGCCTGCACTTCTTCACTCATCCCCTCTCCCGTATCCGTCACTGTAAAGACAACTTCATCTGGCTTTATTTCATAACCCAACATGATAGAACCTTTATCCGTGTGCTTGATCGCATTGTTTATAAAGTTGGAAAACAACTGGTTCAGGCGCACAGGGTCGAAATCAAAAGTACAAGGCGACAAATCCGGCTGACTGCCAAGCACAACCCCCTCATGAAGTTTGATACTCAGCGATTTCACCAGATCATCCAAAAAACCTTTGAGTTCAATACGACTCGGTTTGAACTCAATTGTATTCGCTTCTATCTTCGCCAAATCCAGCACATCAGAGATCAACTGCAACAAAAGCCCGTTATTCTTCTGGATAATCTCAACAAACTGCGACTGTTCCTCTTTATCATCCGTATCAACCAGTAAGGTGGAAAAACCGACAATCGCATTCAGCGGAGTTCGGATCTCATGGCTCATATTTGCCAGGAAAGCAGATTTCAAGCGATCCAGTTCTTCTGCCTTTTCACGCTGTTGTTCAGTTTCTTTCAGTTCCGTGATATCGTAATTCACACAGATCATTTCCAGTTTATCCGGATCATTCGACTGAGGGTTACGCATCACATTTACGCGTATCCACTTCCAACCGGAATCCGTCTTGACACGCAGTTCCTTGCGGATACTGGTTGCCTCTCCTCTCTTAACCCGGTCAAAGAAGTCCATCATCACTTTACGGTCTTCCGGATGCACGGCGCTATATACACCAATAATCTGCTCCAACGGCGTGCCATCTTGTTCCCCCAGATTTTGATACCACTGGCTGATGGCATATCCTTCGCGTGTCAGCAAATCGAATTTGGCATATCCTACTTTCGCATAATGACTAACCAGGGTGAAGAAATATTCAAACTCCTCAATACGGTTATAAGCGACCATTTTATCCGTATTATCCAGATTAATGAATAGGTAATTGATCAGTTCACCTTTACTGTCATAAAGCATACTTACCTTGGTTATCAAGTCTATAATTCCGTTTTTCTTCGTCGGATAATACCCATTGGATATAATATCGCTAAAAGAATAAGTCAGGCGGAAAGAGACAGGTTTCCTCTTTCTCATCTTTTCCAGCACATCAGGGGGAATCTGAGGATTATCAAAGATGTTAACACCTAGGGCCTCTTTTTTCGAACCGAGTCCAAAAATATCTACATCCTTATTATTCATATCGACAAGATATCCGTCCTTATCATACAACTCTATGCCGACCGGTATATTCGTATAAATATTACGCAACAACTTTCCACTATGGTCGAGCGCCTCGTTGATTCTCGCCATTTTCGTAATAATACTGATAATATTAGCGATGGACGAAAGCCATTGATAGTCTTCCAGCGTCCATATGCGATATTTATCTACAATATCGATCCCGATATATCCCAAAGCTTTTTTCTTTATGATCAAAGGAATCAGAACAAACGAAAGCACTCCTCTCTTCTGTAAATACATTTTTTCAGATTCCGCTTCTGCCGGCAACTCATTCAGATTGCTTATCATAACCGGATAAAGATTCCGTATTTTCCGCGTCGACCAGCTCAACGTTGAGACAGGTATGTTCTGTAAAGAGGGACGGACAGCCGTAACACCTTGGCTGCACACTTCATATGTACAACTAAGCGTCTGCTTGTCATCACTATATTCCATAATACAGGCACGCCCCTTTGTATCGATTGAAAAAAGAATTTCGGTCAGCACCAACTGGATAGATTCAACCAGATCGTTTGTCTGGATAAAAGAATGTAAGGCACGCGAAATACTCCCTAAATGCCTTAACAAACCATCTACCTGACTGCTATCCTCCGTTGCCGGTTTATTCGTTTCTTCTTCACTATAAGGTACTAACTGCAAAATGCCCAATACATAGATACGCCCGGAAGGTTCGATCTCCCGCCTGCAAATTTTCGAACGTACAAACTTAAAACCATAACAAGTCTTGATCGGAAATATTTGTTCATAAATACCGACCTCCCTGAAATAAGCAAATTCATTGGCTATCCGGGCCCTGTAATCTTCACGTATCAATTGAAGAAAATCTCTGGTCGGGATAATTTTATCTTTCAGCTCCAACAAACTGACCAGATAATCCGAACAGATATAGATCCTCTTATCAAAGTCAATCTCCCACCAACCGACTTGTGCCGTGTCCAGCAATAACTTATATTGAGCTGTATCCATTTTTTTAATACTAGTAAGCACACAAAATTCGTTATAATAAATCAGATCAGCAATTTTATTACTGTTAAAATTCAACGGTTTTCAAAGATTCACACAAAAAAGCGGAGACCAGTAAAAACCGATCCCCGCTTCCTTTCGGACTATATAGTCTGTTATTTCAATTCTTTGATACGGATATTACGGAATTTCACAGGAGAACCATGTCCCAGAAATCCGATATGTCCTTTCTTATTGAACAAGCCCGGATGTTCCTTACCATCAGGAGTTCCGTTCTTCACAGCGTCGCGGATGTTACCTTCCAGTATCACCACACCGTTCACCGTTACCTTGATATTGTCGCCGTTGGCAACAATTTCTTCCTCATTCCATTCACCGACAGGCTTAAACGCTTTGTGATGATCGGCATTGGTAGGAATGATACCGTAAACAGAACCATGATGCTGATATTTTGTGATATTCTTATAGATCGGATGTTCACAATCCAGAATCTGGATTTCCATACCTACATAAGCGGCATCACCTTCCATCGGAGTGCGGATACCGACTCCGTTATTGGCTCCCGGTGTCAGCTGGAACTCGAAACGATAAATAAAGTTCCCGAATTCGTCCTTTGTATACAGGTTCCCACCATAGCTCTTGCTCGGTATCATGGAAATACAACCGTCTTCCATCGTATAATCTACCGTGTTACCGGTCCACTGATGCATATTTGTTCCGTCAAACAATAGTTTGAAACCTTCTTTCTGTTCTTCGGCAGATAATTTGTAAGGTTCTTTACGTTCCAGTTCCTTTACATATATATTACGGTAGTAAACCTTGCTGCCGTGAGCCTGCAATTCGATCTGTTCAATCGGGAAGATCGGCTGCTTGCGATCCCAATAGTTTTCAAGGATCACATCATCCACCACTTTCTCTCCGTTCAGAATAACTGTTACGCGGTCGCCAACCATCTTGATATAGAAGCTGTTCCATTCACCCAGCTTGTTATCAGCCACTTTAGACGGCTTGCTTTCATTTACCGAGTTATTATACAGACCACCTGAACCTACCTGGGCACCCACATTTACACGTGAAGTATCCCAGATCTGCACCTGAGGTGTTCCGCGCAAATAAATACCGGCATCGGCTTCAGGACCTGCGGGATCAAGCATCCAGTCTACGTACATTTCAAAATCACCATATTGTTTATCCGTACACAGGTTATCACCTTTACCGTTAAAGACAAGCATGCCATCATTCACACTCCAGCCGCTGCGCATAATCTCGTCAGCCTTTTCCTGAGCTTTCTCCAACTGGGCCGGTTTCATTTTCGCACGGGCAATCGGGTTCTGTACCAATCCTTTCCAGCCCGACAAATCTTTGCCGTTAAAGATAGAAATGAAACCTTCTCCCTGTGGCATTTCAGCCAGATGCTTCTTGATCGCTTCCTTCTGATAACCGGCATCCGGATTGTCGAGTACCTGCATTACCTTATTCAGTAATTCACGCACATTGGCTCCATAATATTCCTTATTACCCAAAGCTATATTCATAACAGCATTGGCGGCAGCCTGCTGAACAGGTTTCTGATTCAGGAATTCGCCGGCATAGAGCATACCCAGGAAGGTGCCTGTCCGTTCAACCTGTTTCAGAATTATATTTTTCTGTTCGTCTGTCTTTGCCACTTCCATCGCTTTGCGCAAACTCAGCAAACGGTTCTCACCTGTAAATGCAGGATTTGAAACCAGCTTAACATATGCTTTCAAAGCACGATCCAAATAAGCGGAAGAAGAAGCATCTTTACAGATAGCATACAATTCGTCGGCAGCCTCAATACCTTTCCAGTTCAACAACGCTTCGAAAGCAGCATCGCGAGCAGCGCCCGATCCCTTATGGAAACCGTCTACGATAGTAGCCAACGCATCTTTCTCGCCGGTTGTTGCCAGAACGATATAATACAAATATTTCTTGCTCTCGCCAGCCTGAAGCATACGGCGGGTGATCGTTTCTTTTTGTTTCGCAGGAGACATGGAAGAAATAGCAGAGATAACAGCCTGTTGGATTGGAGCAACAGCCGATGCATCCGCTGTTTCCAGCATACCGCACAGATTAACCAGGTCGCCTTCCGACACAACATCTTTCAACGCTGTATAAGCAGCTTTTTTCACTTCCGGTGAACCGGACTTGATCAGTTCGAGCACTGTAGTCAGGTTAGCAGTCGCTTTACGCATCGCCAGCAACTCAGCACCGGCAATCTTTCCGGCATCCGTAGCAGACGGAATGGCACGGGCAACAGCCTGGTCGATATCACCATTGAATGCAGCCAGGGCATCCTGTCCCAGCAGGATTACATCTTTATTGTCGCTGGTCAGCAGTTCAGCAAGAACAGGTATCACCTGTTTGTCACCGATCTTCACCAATGTCCATACGGTTGCCTGTTTTACGTCGAAGTTGCTGTCTTTCAACTGAGCCAGCAGCACCTGCATGGCAGTCAGGTCAAAACGGAGTTCCAAACTCTTGATCACATCATGTTTTGACGGGCATTTGGCTTCGCGGCCGATCCAGTTGATAATATCCACTTTCACTTCCGGTTTTGCCTTCTGCATCGCTTTCATGACTTCGATATAAACTTCCTTATTGGCAAAGTCGGAAGCAAAGTTCAATGCAGCATTCCGATATTCCTTATTGCCATCCTTCAACGCGGAAAGCAGCAGTTTGGTACTGTTTTCTTTCTTCAGTGACAAAAGAATTTGCAAAGCAGCGTCGCGGGTCTGCGTCTGATTAGCCTTGGTAGCTTTCTTCAGCAGGTCGTTGGCCGCTTTTTCCACTTCTTTCACATCGCCCTGTGCGGCAACACGTTTCAATAAAGCGATATAAGCTTCGTTCGCATTCGTTTTGGTCATTGTGTAACCCGATGCGGCAGCAGCTTCAGCCATATCTTTGATGGAAGCCTTGCTTCCCACACGGCTTAATGAGTGCAGGACAGCCTTTTGCATATTTTCATCGCCCGAACCCAGCAGCGCCTTCAGCAATTCTTCCGAATCAGCTACCTGCGCTTCGCCGATCGCTACGATGATATCTTTTTGTGTCTTCGGAGTACCCATACGGCGCATCAGACCAGCCTTCAACGCTTTGCCGGCATTTTCAGAACCGATAGCAGCCAGTGCACGTGAAGCCGGACCACTCAGGCTTTCATCACCCAGGTAAGCCGACAACGCATCGATACATTCATCCTGTCCCAATATCTGTAACTGGCGGATGATAAATGCTTTCGTTTCGCGTTCAGTCACCAGGTCAAGCGCCTTCAGATAAGCGTTAGCCGTAGCCAGACGGGCGCTTTCTTCCCCTTTCGCCATCACATAATGGGTCAGGCCGCTCAACGCGTAATCCACTTGTGCATTGCTTCCCTTTCCGGGAGCATTTATCATGTTGACCAACATCAGTACCCCTTCTTCGCCGGTACCTTTCAGGTCATTGATCATTTTATTGTATTCAGCCTGTTTCTCTGCAGGCATCTGTGCCAATACGTCAGCCGCAATTGTTTTAGCTGTACGGTTCGCCGGAGATTGGGCCATCAGTACGCTGCCGAATAATAGCAAGCTGGCAATCGATATATATGCTTTTCTCATTGTCTATAATTTTATAATTCTCCCCTAATTTTCAATTCTCAATTTTCAATTATTAATTATCAAATGTTCCAGGGTGAACGCATCGGCTGATCCAACAGACGGTTAGCGGCCTCGTCATTGATAAATTCCAGTTTCACAGGATCGAACTCTAATGTACGATTCAGACGAAGTGCCGTAGCACCCATATTCACGATCGTAGCCGAGCGGAAACCATTCCGTTCATTCAAGGCAAAAGGCTGGCGTGTTTTCACACATTCGATAAAGTCTGTCACCTGAGGTTCAGGTTCCGGATAATCAGCCAGTTTCTTTTCCCAATCAGGGATATCACATACAAAATTCTTATAGACATTACCGTTCGGGCCGGAAATATACGGAGTATTAGGATCTCCGAAGTCGCCACCCCAAAGGACGATCTGGCAACCGTCATCATAAGTATAGGTAATAGAGCGCCATGTTCCTACGGCATCCGGATGCTGTTGCGGAGCATCCACTTCCACTTTCACAGGGCTTGTGTTGTCTTTTCCGAGGAAATACTGTACCGGGTCGATATAATGCTGTCCCATATCTCCCAATCCGCCGCCGTCATAATCCCAGTATCCGCGGAAAGTACCGTGAACACGGTGTGCATTATAAGGTTTATAAGGAGCCGGGCCTAACCACATGTCATAATCCAGTTCGGAAGGAACTGTTTGCGGTTCGAGATATTCTTTGCCTACCCAGTAGAACTTCCAGTCGAAACCGGTATGTTTACTGATCGTCACCTTCAAGGGCCAGCCGAGCATACCGCTCTGAACCAATTTTTTCAACGGTTTCACCGGAGTACCCAAGCCATAGAACGGATCGGCAAAACGGAACCAGGTATTCAGACGGAACATACGTCCGTTCTGCTTTACAGCTTCCATTACCCGTTTACCTTCACCGATCGTACGTGTCATAGGCTTTTCACACCAGATATCTTTTCCCGCCTTGGCAGCCTCTACCGACATGATTCCATGCCAATGAGGAGGTGTAGCGATATGTACGATATCTACGTTCGGGTCCAGAATCAAATCGCGGAAGTCATGATAAGCAGCAATTTTTTCCTTTACCAATTGTTTTCCTAATTCAAGATGTTTCTTGTCAACATCACAAACGGCTACCAGACGTGTTCCGGCATAGTTCACGTGACCGCGTCCCATCCCGCCTGTACCGATAATACCTTTAGTCAACTGATCGCTTGGAGCGATAAAGCCTTTCCCAAGCACGTGGCGCGGCACAATCGTAAAGGCCGCAATTCCTCCGAGGGTTTTAAGGAAGTCCCTTCTGTTTGTTCTCATAGTACAAATTAATATATAATATTGATTAGCAATTTTATTGATTTTTTCCGCTCAAAAAAGACGTTAGAAAGATTAATCGCCTCCTAACGTCTCACAAAGATATTATTTATCCCATAATTCCCGCAAATATTTACGAGTTTTTATTAAGATAATCGTTCAAGACAGTTCATTCCATAGTCGGATTGAACTTTCCTCCCCAATTGTTATTTTGTTCAAGATTGGGATTTTCCAATATTTTACTTTCCTGGATCGGGAAGAAATAATACGATTCCTGAATCAAAAATTTATTCTCGGCAATGGCACTGATCGGCACCATTCTAAGAATATATTTAAAATTATCGGGAGTCAACGAATATGTCTTAGCTTTCCGGGTAGCTTCGGCAATATCCATTTCTGAACCGTCTTCATTGATTGCAATAGCCTCGACTCCATATTTTTGCAGTCCGTTTAACTGCATCATATTACGGGTTCTACGAAGATCCATAAAACGATGTCCTTCAAAACATAATTCTACATTGCGTTCATCAAGAATAGCCTGCCGGATCTCTTCACGATTAGCAACTTTCAATCCATACAACCCATTTTCGCCAGCTTCGATACCTGCACGTTTACGAATTTGCTTCAGCATATCTACAGCCACATCCTGATGATCCGTTTCATTGGCCGCTTCCGCATAGATAAACATGACTTCAGCTAATCTCATAAACGGATAATCATGATCATACGTAGATACCAGGTCCTGACTCAAAGACAGATCAGAACCTTTACGCACATACATGCCGCTAATAGCATCATTCTGTGTAGCAGTGCTGCCCACATTGGGATTGATTCCATATGAATCTTCTCTGACAGCTATACCGACCGAAGTATATTGGCGATATCCTGAAGCCGTTCCCAATACCGGATATAAATCCGCATTATACAGGATACAATCCTCAAATCGGGGATCCCGATTTTGCCAAAATTTCTGTAAAAAGTCTGATTCAGCACCTGCATAATATTTACCGGCCGGATCATCGAAACGCTTTCCATCCAACATCGGAAACGCTTTTACCATATCCCAGGTCGGAGTATTATTGGCATTACTACGACTCAAAGAAGAGGGACGAATCGTGTTTTCCCAATCGGCCGTTTTATCCGGATTGCTATAGATAATAGGGAAAACAACCTCGGAGTTGCCGTCCACCGACCAGTTATCTGCATAATTCGCAGTCAGTTTAATCCCCTGAGCTATACAGAAATCGTATGCCTCCTTCGCCGCCGTATAAGCTTCGTTCCAATATTTATTATCATACATATTACTCGGGTTAAACTGTGGAGAAGCCTTATAAAGCAGCATCTTTGCCTTATAGGCTTTAGCAAAACACTGGTCTATACGCCCGTAATCGTTACCGGTTGCTTTGGCCGGAAGCAACGTAATAGCATCATCCAGGTCTTTAATTATTAAATCAAAACACTCCGCAGTAGAAGTACGAGTCACATACAAATCATCTTCATCCTTATCCTGGGCTTTTGTAATATACGGCATACCTCCATGATAAACAACCATTTCGCCATACTGATAAGCTCTCATAAACAACATTTGCCCCGTCAGGCTATTCTTAACAGATTCGGTACATCCTCCCTCTGCCAGATACTCAAGTCCTAAATTAATATTACGGATATTGGTATAATTCCATCGTTTATAACCACTGCCCGACGTTGTAATAGTACTCAACATAAACGGAATACCCGTTTGCTGCTCAGCTGTATTATCCGCACTTGTAGACCAACCGCTAAAGATATCGCCATAGAGATCAGTCACATAAGCAGTTGCTAAGTTGTCATCATTCCAAACCAGGTCTGCATCATAGTTCCACAAGTTCGAGATATCCAAACTATTGCATCCATTGACCAGCAATATAGTTACCAAACCAATCGATAATTGTTTTATTTTATTCAGTTTCATATTTTTTAATTTTAGAATGAGAAGTTAAGTCCGAATGTAAATGATCTCATCAAAGGGAATGAATCGTAGTATTTCTGTTCAGGATCCATGAACTCATTCATCGCCGATATAGAAAATAAGTTGGTTGCATTCATAAATACCTGGGCACGAGTCAATCCCAATGGACGAAGAACAGCCATAGGCAAGTCATATCCTACATTCAGATTTTTTAAACGAACATAGGCTCCATTCCGCATCCAGAAATCAGTATTACCATAACCTGATTCATACTGGTTCTTACCGATTACACGGGGATAAATACCATCTGGATTCTCCGGACTCCAGCATTTATCACTTGTCCAGATAGGATAATACGGACGAGTGTTACCACCATACTGCGGTATGCCCTGAGTCGCCTCACATCCTACCAACCGGTCATAGTTGCCAACACCCTGAAAATGCATATCAATAGTAATACCCTTCCAACTGAAGCTACCGCCGAAACCATAATTAATACGAGGAGTTCCGTTTGTTGAAAGCAAATTATACGAGTCATTTCCATCAATCTTTCCGTCCGCTCCCGGAGCATAACCATCACCACGGGTATCCTGGAACAAAAGACCGCCAAGATACGGATCGCGCCCATACTGCTTGAATCCTTTGGCAATCAGTTCATCTACTTCCGCCTGATCGGTCAACAAATGATCGACTTTCAATCCCGTGATACGCCCAGCCGACATTCCGACCAAAGACAAATCTTTCAGGTTACCAGTCATATAAATCACCGATTCATCCAATACGTCCCAACGATCTTTCGAGTAACCGATATTCATATAAAGAGAATAATTTATTCCATGTTTAGCCTTATCTCTCCAACCCAGCGTCACTTCACCACCTCTCCACGAACGTTCAGCATAATTTTCAGGAGCCAACGACGCCCCATAAGTACTTGGCAAAGTAGATGTTCTTGAACCTAAAATATCTGTTTCCTTTCTATAGAACCCATCAACTGTTCCACTCAATCGATTATTCAAAAAGGTAAAATCCAAACCACCATTGATAGTCGACGAAGTAGCCCAGGTCAAATTATAAGTTGGCATACTGCCTGACTGTATACCGTTTGCCAATCCGTTTCCAAACATATAACTGCTACCGGAAGTATATCTTTCTATATACTGGAAATATCCAATCGACGCATTCGATGTATTCAAATCGTTACCGGTAGTACCATAAGAAGCACGTATTTTTAAGTCGTCAAGCCAATTAGAAGCACTCTCCATAAAGGCTTCCTTACTGATACGCCATCCAAGTGAGGCCGAGGGGAAAAAGCCCCATCTGCTGTCTTTAGGAAATTTATTATTTCCATCATAACGGAATGAGAACTCTGCCATATATTTGGAATCATAGTTATAAGTCGCACGTCCGATCCACGACAAATGCGAGCCTAAGTTCTCCGATTCATTGACTGAAACCGTCCGTCTTTCCGGGTCGGTTGAAAACACGAACCATTGGTCATAAGCCGTCAACGGATCATTCGCTGTTGCATAGATGGCTTCGCCCTGACTTTGAGCCTGCTCAAAAGTGATCATTCCGCCTACTTCATGCTTACCGAACTTATTTTTATAATTCACTGTCCAGTCAAACTGTTCATTCCAGAATTGGCGGGAACCATAAGTCAGATTCTCATAATTGGAACCAAACGTGAAGATATTATATTTATTCAAATCCAGCGGTCCCGGAACAAAACGGTTATTAGGATCAGCCGATTGAAAATTGTAGGCTTTCTGATGAGTAAGATATTTCTTACGGGCATAGTCATTGATTATGTAATTTCCGGTTACTTTTGTTGATAATCCGGGTAAAAGCTTACTCAAGTCGATGTTTAATGATAAAATACCATTTACATTACGTCTGCGGGTTTTGATATAACGATCACCCAATATTACATCTGCGACATTCCAACCTTTAAAATTACTGACATCCGGATAAACAGGATAATCAGTCTTTTCGTTTGCCGGAGTACCATCCAGATACGCATAAGACGGAACCGTCCTCAAACAATTAAACGTAGTTCTGTAAAAGTCGAATATATCCTCACTGTCATCACCACTACCAGACCAATTAAAGCGTCTGTCATCTTTCTGATAACCGGAAACATTCGCATTCAAGGATATATATTTACTCAAATTTACTGTCAGATTGGATCGAAATGAATATTTATTATTTTCCAGATTCTTATAAGATCCTTCTTCCCTGATAAAACTACCTAAAACATAGTATTTGACTTTTTCCGTACCACCTGTCGCACTAATAGAATGCTTTGTATTCCATGGATTTTGCCAGATCAGATCATTCACATTATAATCATGTGTCTTGGCATACTCCATCTCTTCATCGTTGTTAGGCCGGGCAAGTCCGTTAGCCTCGGCTACTAAATTTTGATACGTCAATTCTTTGTAAGCGCTCATATCATCCGTGAACAGCTTGCGGGTAGGTCTGTTGAACGTATATGATCCCTGATATTCAAATTTGGGTTTTCCCATGCTATCCGCACCCGACTTAGTCGTTACCAAAACAACGCCATTACCGGCTTTAGAACCGTAAACAGAAGCTGTCGCCGCATCCTTCAAGAAACTCAACTGATCGATTTCGTTCGATTCAAGCGCATCGAATGCCGCCTTGTCTCGAATAATTCCATCGATAACAAATAACGGGTCGCCGAATCCGCCACGCATACGGATTTCCGAGCTTGATCCCATGAAACCGGAACTACCGACAATTGTCAATCCTGGCGCACGTCCCGCTAAAGTATTAGATAAGTTGGTAGTCGAAATGCTAGATAATTCCTCCGTTTTTACATTTGTAATAGCACCGGTCATATTTATCTTTTTCTCTACACCATATCCGATAACGATTACTTCATCCAGTTTCTGGGTATCTTCATGCAATGTAATCTGATAAGAACTCTTACCATCCTCCACCTGTACTTTCCGTTCCAAATAACCGATATAAGAAACAAGCAAGGTCGCCCCAACCGGAATCTCGCTCAAGATGAATTTACCTTCGGCATCCGTCACCGTTCCGACTCCTTTGTTCCCTTCAAGAGTAATGTTTGCACCGATAACCGGTGTCCCTTCCTCATCGACAATAACCCCTGATATCTTCTTTTTATTCTGCTGAATTTCATTTACGATCAGCCGTTCTACCGTCCGAACATTCTTCTTTACATTATTATCTTTCAAAAACACACGGTTATTTACGATTTTGTAAGAAATACCGGTATTCTTAAAAACCTCTTTGAGCACTTTTTCGATGTGTTCATTTTTAAAATTAACAAATACGTTGGAGATTTTCTTATTCAACAAGGCTTCGTCATAAGAAAATTCATATCCGGTTTGTTCACTGATACTCTGTATAACTGCACCGACCGTTGTGCTATTCAACGTCAGTTCCAGATTCACATACAAAGAATGCGCATCGCTTATCGCCATGGCGGGCGATGCAGAAGTCAAAAACATTGCTAATGTAGCAATAGAAACTTTTTTAATCATACATGTGATTTAATAATGTTAGTACTATTTTTTAGTTACATTTCTGTGTGTGTCAGTTTTTTCAATCATTTTCTCATAGGCATTACTTTTTAAATTGTTCGTATATGAAAACTTCGTTTTCTTCTATCTTATAATGTATTGGAGCCAGGTATTCCAATAATTTCAGGATATCGACCAACTCTTCATCATCATTAATCACACACCGGAATTTACGTTGTGCAAGAGCTGAAGACTCGATATTTATGTTTACATTAAATTTTACGGATAGTTTATTGACTATTTCACGCAGGGTCGCGTTTTCAAAGACAAATTGTCTCAGTCGCCAGGCTGTCAGAATATTCACATCGACAGCCTCTGTGGTATATTCATTCTTGTTTTGGTTATAAGTTACTTTTTCTCCGGGGGATACATCCAGCAGTTTATTACGGTCCGCATCCAGCAATTCTATTTCTCCGCTAACTAAAACAGCCTCTACTCTTTTATTTTCTACATCGGTCTTTACATCAAAAGAAGTGCCTTTTACCTGGATATTCACATATCCGGTAAAGACATTAAATAGAGAAAATTGTTTCTGCTTTCTTTGAGACTTCAAAGAAAGCTTCTCCTTGCAAGGAGACCTGACGATTCTCGTCAGAGAAAGATTCCGGATATTTTAATGTCGATCCACCCTTCAACCAAACGGAAGTTCCGTCAGCAAGCACAACCTTTTTCACGTCTTGCCCGGGTTTGACCACAATACTTATATATTTTTCAGGCTTTAAATACTCATAGCCCCCATAAAAGCAGGAAAACAGCATCAAAAAGACGGCAGCATACTGCAACACGTTACGCATTAATTTAAAACGGTTGGAACGATTGATCTTCACATTCAGCTTTTCCAAAGCCTTTTCGATATGGTCCGAACTTTTATAATACATCATATTATAGGAAACACGAAGACGCATCACTTCAGATAATATCTTTTTATTATCCTGTGACAAGTTACTCCACTCCTCCATTTTCTGCATTTCATCGGAAGAGATATTTCCTGCCAGGTATTTTGCCAAAAGTCCGTAATCGAATTCCATTTTTTATCTTTTATACAAGCTAAACGTATGAGAGGTAAAAACTACGGAGCAATCATTCATTTTTTTAATTTCACTGACGAAAAAAATAAAGAAGAGATAATATATAGAAATCATTTTTAGATAAATGTGCCCTAAGATACTTAATAGCCAGGTAAATATGACTTTCTACCGTACGCTGTGGGATTTGGAGACGCTCGGATACTTCCTTTGCCTTTAAGCCTTCAATATAAGTAAGAATAAATACCTCACGCCGCTGGATTGGCAATTTTTCCAGTAAATTATGTAGTTGCTCGTAAAAATCTTTTGAATAAATTTCTTCCAGGACAGACGCATCTGAACGTAATAAGGCATTATACTCTTCCAGATATGCGCTCTCTATCTGAAGATTATATTTGTCGGCAGACTGTGTTTTTCTATAATAATCAATACAGCGGGTATAAGCCGACTGAAACAGATAAGAATGAAACCCTTCTCCGGCGTATAGCTTTTTTCGATTTTCCCAAACATGCAAGAAAACATCCTGAACGACATCTTCCGCTACTTCCTGTTCCACCATAGCTGCGACATACGCCATAACACGGGGATAGTAATGGCGAAACAAGCTGTTGAAAGCCTCACGGTTCCCTTCTCTTAACTGACTTAATAAAGAAACATCAAACATAAATATATTCAATTTATAAAGAAAGCTCTAAGTTTGCAGTAGCGTGAAGCATACTGAATAATATATAACACTTCTACGTTTTTAGTACGCCTGACAAAGGTAATATCAAAATAAATAAAAATAAAGGTTGCATAAAAAATATTCAGAATCTGTTTTGAATTTATTGTCAGGTTTCATTGTAGAAAGATTTGGACTATCAAAACGTGTATTTCATGCAACTCTTCTTAAACTTACATCTCCCCAAAATATCAATTTAATCTATTAATCCACAATAATCTATCACAAAGTTCATTATATAGCCATTTCTATATCTGATGTATTTGACAGATTGATTGAATCAGAAAAAGAATAACTACAATATTTAACACATTTACTATTAATATCAATTCCAAGATCTCGTTTTAAATAAATTTGAACTTCGTTTAAAACGAGATTATTTTCCTTTTAAACAAAATTGAGGTTCGTTTAAAAGGAAATTTTTGTTAATTACAGTTGAATTTAGCCGTTTTTGGATGGTTTTATCACTTGAAATGCATGTTTTTTAGCAGAATTATTTTCTGGAAGAGATAAAAACATACATACAATTTAAACAACACATTTACATGTATACAACTTCATTCACTCACTTTATCTATTTTATATCGATGAAACAAAGCAAAAAGGCACACCAAAATCATAAAAATCAAAATAAAGACACTTTCAATCTTCTTTAGAATCGAATAAAAAACAATATACCCAAGCCCTGATACATACAACCTGCTGGCGACAGAGGTAAAATGACATTTTGATAAACAGAGTCAAGGATGACGGATTTTGCAACCCAATCCCCCTGACAGATAGTTCATAGAAGAGAAGCGTAACAGCGAAACAACTTTTTCACATAACGTTCTGTGTTTGTCCAATATTTCTTGTATGAACCGGATGGTTGAAGAGAATGAGCGCAAGTTTATTTATTGCAAGAAGATTTAAGAAAGAAATATATTCGATACCTTTGTCCCCAAACGAATAAAAAGCAAAGAATATGAATTATTACGAACTGAAATTCACCTATGAATCGCCTATCGAGGCAACAATTATCAGTGATGTACTGGCGTCCGAACTGGGCGAAATCGGTTTCGAGAGTTTTACCGAAGACGAAGACGGCTTGCTGGCTTATGTATCCGACCAATTATATAATGTAAAAGCATTACAGGATAAACTGAATGAATTTCCGCTGGAAAACGTAACCATCCGGTACACCGAACAACTGGTGGTAAGCAAGGACTGGAACGAAGAATGGGAAAAAAACTATTTCAAGCCCATCCGTATCGGTAACGACTGCATCATCCGCGCTTCTTTCCACGAACCGGAACCGGGTTATACATATAATATTATAATAGACCCGAAAATGGCTTTCGGTACAGGCAATCACGAAACGACTTACCTGATGATCAGCGAAATGCTGAAACTCGACCTGGAAGGCAAAGACCTGCTGGATATGGGATGCGGAACAGCCGTACTGGCCATCCTGGCAAAAATGAAACACGCCAATAAAGTAGTCGGAATCGACATCGACGAATGGGCTTACAACAACGCGCTGGAAAATACCCGGTTGAACCATACGGAAGATATACAGATTGCCTTGGGCGGCGCCGAACAAATCCCCGCATTCGGTACATTCGATATTGTATTCGCCAATATCAACCGCAACATCCTGCTGAACGATATTAACCGGTATGCCGCCTGCATGAAACCGGGAGCAACCCTTTTCATGAGCGGATTCTACACTGAAGACATTCCCGCCATCCAGGCAGAGTGCGAACGCAACGGATTGAAATTCATTTCCCACGCAGAGAAAAACAATTGGGTTGCCGTTAAGACACAGAAGCCATAACTTTATTTAACAGTAAAAGTTAACACAGAAGTAAACTATCATTCGAATAAAAGCGTTATTTTAGTAGACACATTTAAATGTAAGAGTTATGAAAAATGTAGATTCTAAATTATTACTAGGTTTGGTAGTTGGTGCAGCAGTTGGTGCAGCAGTTGGATATCTGGCAGCTACCGATAAGAGAGAACAGTTACTGGAAGAATTGAACGGTGTAGTTGGAAAAGTAAAAGAAGGCTTTAATTCCGCTCTCGCCAAGTATAAAGAAGGTAAAACTGAAGTTGTAAAAGCTACCGAAGAAATCGTAGCTGAATAATTATTTATGGAAAAAGATTCAGGAAAAATCTTTCGTGAGCTGAAAGATGATGTTTCAACTTACGTAGAATTAAAGCTTGAACTTTTAAAGTTAAGCACATACGAAAGAAGCGGCCAACTGATCGCCATTCTTTCGTATGGCTTAATTTTATTGTTTCTGGCTTTCTTTGCCATCCTGTTCATATTCCTGGCATTAGGGTTCTTTATGGGTGATATCTTCGGTTCGATGGGAACCGGCTTTGCCTTCGTGGCTGTGTTATATCTCCTATTGATCGGGCTCATTATAATGAATAAAGGCAGAATCTGCAACACGGTATTGAACGTAGTGATTGCAGCATTAAACGGTAATGACGAAAAAGATGATGCAACAGATACAAAACAAGCCACTGACGCCACTGGAGAAACTGATTTCTGACAAGGAAAGAATCCGGAAGCAATGTGTTATACAGGAACAAAAGCTGAATGACGACTTTTCTTATATCCAGGAAAATGCAGGCAGCCTTTTGATATCCGGTTTCACCACCTTACTATTTCCCAACACTAAATCAAAAAAAACAGAATCTACAGAAACAGCAACAGCCAGCCAGCCGGTAACCCCGATCGGTTTCTCGGATTATCTGAGTATCGCACAAGGCCTGCTGCCCGTAGCCTGGGATGTAATCCGCCCATTCTTGCTGACATGGGGAATCAGAAAGGCTCAAAGCTGGTTTACAAACCTTCTGTTTAAGAAAAAGAAATAACTCCTAACATTTAATTTATGTTAGAGGGCATATTTTTCTCACATTAATAAAGGTAGAATAAAAAAACATGACTAAATTTGCAGTCGTTAAAAACAAGGATAAAATGAAACGTAATTTGATTCTCTTTATGGCATTCACCGCAATGCTGACGATATTGGCTTCATGCGCAACTCCTTGTGGCTGTTAAATGGATTTTATGTAATATTTTTAATAAACCCATAAAAGTTTTATTACAATGATTAAAGTAGGTATTAACGGTTTCGGCCGTATCGGACGTATGGTGTTCCGCGCTGCAGTTAAAAACTTCGGCAATGATATTCAGATCGTAGGTATCAACGACTTGTTGGATGCTGATTACTTGGCATACATGCTGAAATATGACTCAGTACACGGTCGTTTCGATGGTACAGTTGCTGTAGAAGGTAACAACCTGGTTGTAAACGGTAACAAAATCCGTTTGACTGCAGAAATGGATCCTGCTAACCTGAAATGGGACGAAGTTGGTGCTGAAGTTGTAGTTGAATCTACAGGTTTCTTCCTGACAGACGAAACTGCTCGCAAACATATCCAGGCTGGTGCTAAGAAAGTTATCATGTCTGCTCCTTCTAAGGACGCTACTCCTATGTTCGTTTATGGTGTTAACCACACAACTTACGCAGGACAGGACATCATCTCTAACGCTTCTTGTACTACTAACTGCTTGGCTCCTATCGCTAAAGTATTGAACGACAAGTTCGGTATCGTTAAAGGTTTGATGACTACAGTTCACGCTGCTACTGCAACTCAGAAAACAGTAGACGGTCCTTCTAAGAAAGACTGGAGAGGTGGCCGTGGTATCCTTGAAAACATCATCCCTTCTTCTACAGGTGCTGCTAAGGCTGTAGGTAAAGTTCTGCCGGTATTGAACGGTAAACTGACTGGTATGGCTTTCCGTGTTCCGACTTCTGACGTTTCTGTTGTTGACCTGACAGTAGTTCTGGAAAAGGCTGCTACAATGGACGACATCAAAGCTGCTATGAAAGAAGCATCTGAAGGCGAATTGAAAGGTGTACTGGGTTACACAGAAGATGCAGTTGTTTCAACTGACTTCCGTGGTTGCTCTAACACTTCTATCTTCGACGCTAAAGCTGGCATCTCTTTGGATGACAACTTCGCTAAGATCGTTTCTTGGTATGACAACGAATGGGGTTATTCAAACAAAGTTTGTGAAATGGCTCGCGTTATCGCTGGTAAGTAATCAAATACAAATCAGTATATGGAAGCCGTCCTCCGCAAAGGGGACGGCTTTTTTTATTATCTTTGCTCCATAATGAGAACATATCAACTTATAACGATACTAGGCCCGACCGCTTCCGGTAAAACGCCTTTTGCCGCAGCGCTGGCCGACCGGCTGGATACGGAGATCATCAGTGCCGATTCACGCCAGATTTACCGTGGCATGGATATCGGTACCGGGAAAGACCTGGCCGATTATACAGTGAACGGTAAAGTAATCCCCTATCATCTGATCGATATCTGCGATCCGGGATATAAATATAATGTATTCGAATATCAGCATGACTTCTTCCGTGCTTACCAGGACATACAAGAAAAAGGCAAGCTCCCTATCCTTTGCGGTGGAACCGGCATGTATATCGAAGCGGTATTGAAAGGATACAAGCTGTTGGATGTTCCCCAAAATCTGGAGTTAAGGGAATCTTTGCAAGGCAAGTCGCTGGAAGAACTGGAAAAAATACTGGCCGGTTACAAAGTATTGCATAACAAGACAGACGTAGATTCCGCACAAAGGGCGATACGGGCTATCGAGATTGAAGAATATTATAAAACCGAGGCTCCCGATGCGAACGAATATGATCCGATCAACAGCCTCATCATTGGCATAAACATTGATCGGGAACTGCGACGCGAAAAAATATCCAGACGTCTGCGTGCCCGTCTGGAGGAAGGCATGGTAGACGAGGTAAAAGGCATCATTGCCTCCGGCGTCAAACCGGAAGACCTCATTTATTACGGATTGGAGTATAAATATCTCACACTATACATCATTGGTAAACTTTCTTACGAAGAAATGGTTTCCCAATTAGAAATAGCCATCCACCAGTTTGCCAAACGTCAGATGACCTGGTTCCGCGGAATGGAACGCCGGGGTTGCACGATCCATTGGATAGATGCCACATTGCCGACAGAGGAAAAGATCAGGCAAACATTGGAGTTGTTGGAACAAAACAATATATAACAATTATGATAACAGTTAACGATTTTAAGAATAAAGATAATTTCTTCCTGATGGCGGGTCCTTGTGTGATCGAAGGGGAAGACATGGCGCTACGTATCGTCGAAAAGGTTATCGGCATCACCGAGAAGCTGAATATTCCATATATCTTCAAAGGTTCATACCGCAAGGCAAACCGCTCCCGCCTCGATTCATTTACCGGAATCGGCGATGAGAAAGCCTTAAAGATTTTACGCAAAGTAAGCGAAACATTCAACGTCCCGACCGTTACAGATATACATGAAACCCATGAAGCTGCCATGGCTGCCGAATATGTAGATGTCTTGCAAATCCCGGCTTTCCTTTGCCGTCAAACGGACCTGCTTGTCGCCGCCGCACAAACCGGAAAGATCGTCAACATCAAGAAAGGACAGTTTCTTTCTCCCGGAGCCATGCAATTCGCCGTACAAAAGGTTGCCGATGCAGGAAATGACAACGTCATGATTACCGAGCGGGGAACCACATTCGGCTATACAGACCTGGTTGTCGATTATCGGGGCATCCCGCAAATGCAGGATTTCGGTTATCCGGTCATCATGGATGTAACCCACTCATTGCAACAGCCCAACCAGACATCCGGTGTAACAGGCGGCCTGCCGGCATTGATAGAAACAATAGCCAAAGCCTCTATTGCTGTCGGCACCGACGGTCTCTTCATCGAAACCCATCCGGAACCGTCCAAAGCAAAATCCGATGGAGCCAATATGCTACAATTAGATTTGCTCGAAGGCTTACTGACACGTTTAGTTCGCATCCGTGAAGCAATCAAATAAATGTCATGACTTTTAAAAACAAAAGAAGGGACCTTCGTAACTGAAAGTCCCTTCTTTTGTTTTCAAAAGTCATATCTTTCGTTATCCCATCTTACTTATCTTTCTCAGCTTATCCTCATCTATCAACTTGATCTTTCTACCGTCGATAGCAATGATACGCTCAGTTACAAATGTCGATAAGGTACGGATAGCATTGGAAGTAGTCATATTCGACAAGTTTGCCAAATCTTCACGAGACAGGTAAATACTCAATGTAGCCCCATCTTCTTCCAGACCGTAACTATCTTTCAGGAATAATAAAGATTCCGCCAGACGACCCCTAATATGTTTCTGGGTAAGATTAACGGTACGTTCATCCGCCACTCCCAAATCAAACGATAACTGACGAATAAAGAACATTGCCAGATTGGGATTACCCATCAGCAAGTCCGTAACTATTGTCATCGGTATCAGACAAACAACAGATGCTTCAAATGCAGAGGCATTTGTCAGGTAATTCTCCTGAGCGAAATTAGCACGGTAACCGAAATACTGTACAGGTTTAATCATCCGGATGATCTGGCTGCGACCGCCGACACCTTCCTTAAAAATCTTTACCTTACCTCTCAGTAAGCACATCATGTCCCTTGGTTCGTCGCCCTCGCAATAGATCAACTCGTTACGTTTGAAATGCTGGATCGTCGAATTATTACGGAGAACTTCCCGCTCTTTGTCGGTCAGTACTCTCCATACTTCTGCTAAACTGGCCGATAGATCGACCTCTTCTTTTTGTTGCTTAACCACGACTGTTTTATAACATACTTATGAAGCACAAATGTACAACTTTTCTTTTGAAATAATAAAATGTTTAATACGATAAATTGTATTTATAATTACATTTTACTTTCTTTTACTACTAATTTGAATTTTATTCGTTACGTTTGCAGCAAAAGGGGTGATAATTTGTTGAAAAGATACGTTTTGATATTTGCTCTGATTTTATTGACTGTAAATGCTGCCGCCAAACAGGAAAGCACTTATAGAAGTAAAGTGTTGCCTGATTTAAAAGAAAAAACGGAATCGTCCGTAAAGGCGGATTCCATTATGAAAGAGGTAATTAAAAACGCCGAAAAATACCAGCATGTCCTTTCAAAGTACGAAGCGGAAATATATATAAAAGGGCGTACGGAAATACTGAAACAGAACTTTCTGATGCGTTTCGCACATCATCTCTTCCCGGTCGACAGGAAAAACAAGGATATGATCTTCGAAATGGTAAGCGAATCGAAATTCAATGCCCCCAACAATTTCCTGCACAACTTCCAGGCCGTAAACGGAAATAGTATCCCCAACAACAAGAAACAGCAGGAAGCATTGAGTTTTCTGAACCTCAATGTCTATTCCTCCACCATATATAATGAAGGCATCATCACTCCTATGACCAACCAGGCTTCCAAATTTTATACATTCGACCTGGAAAGTGTCAGTGACACCAGTGGGCTCAGGATCTATAAGATACGGTTCATGCCTAAATTATGGAGCCAGAAGCTAATCTGCGGCGACCTGTATATCCGCGACCAATCCTGGATCATCGACAAGATAGATGTGAACGGACGTTTCGATTTTGCCGAATTCAACCTGATCATGACTTTCGGACGCGATTACCGCCGCTTTATCCTTCCGGATAAAGCCAGCCTGTATCTGCGCTACCATGTCCTGGGGAATGCCATTGCTACCAGCTACCATTCTTCTTTCAAATACAAAGCGGTGGAATGGGTGGAAGAAGATAACGAAACGCAAAGAAAAAGATCACTGGACCTGACCGGATATTATAAATTATCCTCAGATACGGTTCCCATCATTTCAGACACGACATTCTGGAACAAAGAACGCGATATTCCTTTGACAAAGGAAGAAGAGAGGTTATATCATGTCGCCAACAATACGAATGAACAGAAAATAGATTCTGCGAATATCACCAAATACCTGAAGCTGACAGAAAAGTTCACGAATACCATCAGCATGGACTATAAAACGACCCGCCTCAAATATTCAGGAATATTCAACCCGTTCCAACTGGGGTATTCAGGGCATAACGGAATAACGTACAGGCAACGTCTGCGCATCAGCAAGACTTTCGACAAAGACCGCCAGCTCCGTTTCCGTCCGGACGTCGGTTTCGTATTTAAGCGGAAAGAAATCTTTTTCACCGTGTCCGGAGACTGGGAATATCTGCCGGAGAAAAAAGGCATATTGAGCCTCTCGGTCGGTAATGGTAACCAGAGTTATTCTTCAGCCATTATGAAAGAGATAAACGAGCAGTTGAAAGATTCTACATTTAATTTCGATGACCTTAATCTGGAATATTTCAAACACTACTATGCTGAAATACGCAACAACATCGAACTGTTCAACGGATTCCAACTATGGACCGGCGTTTCCTACCACCGCCGGATACCGGTAAAAAAGAAAAGTGATATTTCAAATCCCGGAGAAGGGATAGAAGAAATCATCAATGATAACTATCATGATTTTACTCCCGTCGTCGGCTTTTCCTATACGCCACGCCAGTATTACTGGATGGACGGATATCGCAAAGAATATCTGTATTCCTATTATCCGACCATTTCAGTCGAATTTGCCCGTGCAATCCCCGGAGTAGGTAAAAGTTCCGGTGATTACGGACGGATCGAAGCGGATATTCACCAAAGCATTGCACTCGGTTTGTCCAGAAAACTCAATTATCACATCAGCGGAGGCATTTACCTGAATCCCAAATCTATTTACTTTGCCGATTTCCGTTATTTCTCACGCCGCCAGTTCCCTGAATCGTGGGGAGATGAATTCGGAGGAGTATTCAACCAACTAAGGAGTTTCTGGTTCAATGCATCCGACAAATATGTGCAAGGACATATTATGTACGAAAGTCCCTTCATCTTGTCACAACTTTTCAAGAAGAAAACATCTAAGTACATTCTGTCTGAACGCTTTTATTTCAGTCAACTGTGGACACCCGTTTTACCGAGTTACACAGAAGTAGGATATGGTTTCGGTAACCATATTTTCAACGTTGCCGCCTTTGCCGGATTCGATAGATGGAAATACCAAAATATCGGCCTCAAGTTTGCCTTCGAATTATTTTAATAGGACATTTGTGGGCGAACGATCATTATACCGCTGTTACGCTTGATACTTTCCACGTATTCCTGTAAAGGGGCTTCATTGACTATCACTTTCTTTTGCGTAGTAGATGCATGGATAAAGGTCAGTTTATCCCCTACCCGGCAAACGACACCGACATGGGATATATCCAGGCCTTTGATCGTTGTGACAAAACAAACGATATCTCCGTCTTTTATGCCTGTTGCGTTCCGGTTTATCTCGGTTTCCAGTATATAATAATAAGGACGGGCGTTGATCTCTTTCTCTTTCACGGCAATCCGGGCTGTCAATTCCGGATTTTCTTTCAATGGCTTATAACTATCGGGGTGCGTCGACATAAAAGAGACATTCACCGGCAGAGAGACGCCTCCGGCCGCTGAAGTAACATCCTCCACTATTCCTTTGCGCTGGTTCTCGAAAATCCAGTCGGTGGTATAATGCAAACGATCGGTATAGTCATGAATCTCTCCATTCCGGTAACGAAGTGCCTGTAAATTCTTACAAAAGGTTTCAAACGAAGGGTTCTCACTTTGAATTGTCCGTGTCAGGGCAACTACATTCTCCACCAATGTCATGCAATCCATTTCACGCAGGTTTACAACCAACCTTTCCGGCTCCATCTCCAATGTTGCAGCCACATAAGGAGTGCCCAAAAAGAAACGGGCCGTTTTAACCATCAATTCACCGGTGGGCAAAGATTTATTTGCTTTCATCTCTGAAACATACCGGTCAAAAACAACCCGGTCTTCATCCGTATAATATATTTTATCCGCAGCCTGCCCCCGAAAAAAGAGAAAGCAGGAGAAAAAGAGTAGCCAACTTGTTTTCATAAATTCATTTATTAATCAGATGTGAATGTTTGTTTATAGTAACTGGTTGTAACTGGCTCCCCTCTCGAGAGGGGGTGTGTCATATCCTCGCCTATCAACTATCATAATCAGAGTCACTTGACTATTACAGGTTCATTTGCCGTCTGCTTCAGCTGACGGTTTAAAGTTGTTTCTTTCTTTCGGCTTCAGCCACATTTCTCTTAGATAGAAACTTATAAGAAATGTGACTAAAGTCTGGAGAAATAGATAATTTACTAATCCGTCAGCTGAAGCAGACGGCAAATAAACCTGTAACAAAGTCTGTTTTTATTGACTGGCTTTAACACATCCCCTGCCCCCTCTCAAGAGACTGTGTAAAAACATATCTCAAAAAGATCTTTGACATTTTGTATAGTAAATAGAAAGAAAATTAGTTCTGGAAAAAGTTCTTGTTCTCAAATTTTGGCTAAAATCGACCTTGTTGTAGTCTAAAAAGGTCTGTATAAAGAGTTAAAATCAAGCAAACCGGTAGTTTTTGAGTTTTTCAAGCATAGCTGTGACCGATTCCAGATTTATGAGCCGTCTGATGTTATATGCCGTGGCATAAATATCGATTTCTGTTTGGACTTTTAAACATCCTTTCAGCAACAGGGGGATCTTACCCATCCACATTCTGAAGGTTCCGAACAGATGTTCTACGATATTTTTGCGTTCTGCTTGCAAACGCCTAAACTCCTTTGTCTGGTTTTGTCCTTTATAAGATTCTAAAAATAAGTTATGACTGATATAATAACTACGTCCGGTTTTAGAGGAATTATTACAAATATCTTTTAACGGGCATTTGTCACAATGAGTTTTTTTGGCCATATATTTGCGAAAATGGTTTCCATGGCGATTTACATAATCGGCCTTTTTGAGGGCCATTGCTTTACCTTTGGGACAGGTTAC
>NZ_JAMOKS010000043.1:0-56707 GCF_023656785.1 Parabacteroides caecihominis | reverse complement strand
TTCGACTCAAGGATATCAATGAATGGGCATCAAAAAAACTATCGCCAAACCTAGTCTCCATGCGGAATCAAACACTAAAAAAAGTATGCTAAAATGAGAACACTTTACTGAACACCCTACCCTACAGGGTGCCTCAAAAAGAAAATGATTCAAGGGAACCCAGGGTTAGAACCCTGGGCTAGTTTGTTACAGGCCTACAGCCTGAAGGCACCGTCACTAATTGGTTCATCCTATAATTAGCGGATAACTCAATTTTTTCTATATTCAAATCTAATCCTTTTAACCTTCCCATACTACTCAGACAACACAGATTTATTAGATTCTGTTCGATAAAATTAAGCCACAAATACAGGAAAAAACTTGTATTGCTATGCAGCAAATAAAGAAATCGCTACCTTTGCTCCGTTAATAAAGAAATAACATATTTATAACAGATATGAGCGATATCAGAACGAACGAAGAAGAAGGCAAAAAAAGCCTGAATTTTATTGAAGCAAATGTTGAAAAAGACCTGGCAGAAGGTAAAAATGGCGGACGTATACAAACCCGTTTCCCACCCGAACCAAACGGCTATCTGCATATAGGACATGCCAAAGCAATCTGTCTGGATTTCGGTATTGCAGAACGTTACAACGGAGTTTGTAACCTTCGTTTCGACGACACGAACCCTGTAAAAGAAGATGTAGAGTATGTCGATGCAATCAAGGAAGATATAGAATGGCTCGGATTCCATTGGGGTAACATCTATTACGCATCCGACTATTTCCAGCAATTGTGGGATTTTGCCATCCGTCTGATCAAAGAAGGAAAAGCCTATATCGACGAACAAAGTTCGGAAGTTATCGCCCAGCAGAAAGGAACCCCTACCCAACCGGGTATCAATAGTCCCTATCGCGACCGTCCCATCGAAGAAAACCTGGCGTTGTTCCAAAAGATGAGCGACGGCGAAGTGGAAGAAGGTGCTATGGTATTGCGTGCCAAAATAGATATGGCAAACTCGAACATGCACTTCCGCGACCCGATCATCTACCGCGTAGTGACATCGGCACACCATCACCGCACCGGCAACACCTGGAAAGTGTATCCGATGTACGACTTTGCCCACGGCCAGAGCGACTTCTTTGAAGGCGTTACACACTCGCTTTGTACACTCGAGTTTGTGGTACACCGTCCGTTATACGACCTGTTCATCGACTGGCTGAAAGAGGGTAAAGACCTCGACGACAACCGTCCGCGCCAGACTGAGTTCAACAAACTGAACCTGAGTTATACACTGATGAGCAAACGTAACCTGCTTACACTGGTAAAAGAAAAGCTGGTCGACGGTTGGGACGATCCCCGTATGCCGACTATCTGTGCATTCCGCCGCCGTGGTTATTCTCCCGAGTCTATCCGCAAGTTCGTCGATAAGATCGGATATACCACTTACGATGCCCTGAACGAATTCGCATTGTTGGAAAGTGCCGTTCGTGAAGACCTGAATGCCCGTGCTACCCGTGTATCGGCCGTTCTCGATCCGGTCAAACTGATCATCACCAATTATCCGGAAGGACAGGTGGAAGAGATGGAAGCTATCAACAACCCGGAAGACCCGGAAGCAGGCAGCCACCTGATCGAATTCAGCCGCGAACTGTGGATGGAAAGAGACGATTTTATGGAAGACGCACCGAAGAAGTTCTTCCGTATGACTCCCGGACAGGAAGTACGTCTGAAGAATGCTTACATCGTGAAATGTACCGGTTGCAAGAAAAACGATGCAGGCGAAGTGGTGGAAGTATATTGCGAGTACGATCCGAATACCAAGAGCGGTATGCCGGACAGCAACCGCAAAGTAAAAGGAACGCTACATTGGCTGAGTTGTGCGCATAGTCTGCCGGCAGAAGTCCGCTTGTACGACCGCCTCTGGAAAGTAGAAAATCCACGTGATGAACTGGCCGCTATCCGCGAAGCCAAGAATTGCTCCGTGCTGGATGCAATGAAAGAGATCATCAATCCGGATTCTCTGAAAATATTGACGAACTGTTACGTTGAGAAATATCTGGCGAACGCCAAGCCGTTAGATTATTTACAATTCCAGCGTATCGGTTATTTCAACGTAGACAAAGACTCTACGCCCGAAAAGCTCGTCTTCAACCGTACCGTATCCCTGAAAGATACGTGGAGCAAGGTGAAGGACAAGGCTTAACAATGTGCCAATTAAATTATTCCCTATGAAAAAAGATGATATTTCACGTCTGCTACAACGTTATCTGTCTGCCCGCGAAATGGGAAAAGAGCCCTATTTCGATGCGGATGAAGTAGATGAATTGTTGGGCAGCTTTGAAGAATCGGATAATTATGACTACTTTGATGAAGTTTTAGCCTTAGGACTAAAACTTCATCCGGGTAATACAGACTTACAGATCAGACAATGCAAACTCTTCGTTTATAATGAAGATTATAACAGTGCACTGGCTCTGATCGATTCAATCGCTGAAACAGACAACCAGGACCTCGACTTATTACGGTTAGAATGCTATTGCATGCTCGACCGGTATGATAAACTGATCGAGTACACAGAAAAATTGATCGAAGAGGATTGCGATTATCTGGAAACCGTGTTCGAATATACCGCTCCCCTTTTAAGTGATATGGAAATGAACAATGAAGCACGCGATTTCATAAACCGCGGCATTGATTTATTCCCTCAGAATCTGGTATTGAAAGATGAGTTATGCTACAACCGGGAAATAGAAGGAGACATCGACGGGGCGATCAGCATCTGCAACGAACTGATCGACAAAAACCCTTACTCTCACGAATACTGGTTCACACTCGGACGGTTATATTCGATCAAACTGGAGTTCGAAAAGGCAATCGAAGCATTCGACTTTGCACTGACCTGCGATGATTCGGACCCGGAGTTGAAGATACTGAAAGCCTACTGCCTCTACATGAACGAAAATTATGAAAAGGCACTGGAAGTATATCAGGACATCAATGGCGACTTTGAGATGGCGGAGCGCATCAAACCGCTCATGGCTGAGTGCTATATCAAACTTGAAAATTTTGAAGGTGCCTATAATCTGCTGAAAGATATTATCGGCAAAAAGGTGACTGACAACGAACCGGCAGCATACATCAACTTCATCCGTTGCTGTGCGGAAACGGAACGTCATCGGGAGGCTTCCAAGACGTTGACAAAGGCGATCGAACTATTCCCCAACAATGTCAGGATACTCTCTCTGCTGGCCTTGACTTACGTGGAAAACGGAGAAGACAAGCAGGCAGTCGAGACCACCGAACGTCTGTTCGAAGTATTGGATAAAGGAGAATACTATCAACCGGAGGATTTTGAAAGCCTTTTCCATGCCGGACAATATCTCTACATGAAAGGCGATATCGACAAGGCGATCAAATATTATAATAAGGTATATGCCGTTAATCCGGATCTGCCTTTTATCCATCTCCATATGGCTATGGCTTATCTGGCTAAAGGAGATATGAAGCATTTCGGCGAACACTTCAGCAAGACTACCCCGAAAGAACTGATCGAGTACCTGGAAAACTCAGGTATCGACTTCAGCGATGTGGAGCAGCAGTTGCTGGGCAAACATATCCCGCCGGAAGATCTGACAAAGGAATTCCTCAATAATAAGGACAATAATAACTAAAAATGTGCCAATTCAAATACAATCAGTTGACATCAGCATTGGCATATTGGCACATTAGCACATTGACAAATTATTCACAATGGACAGAAATCTAAAAGACTACGGTCTCCTACTTTTGAAAGGCATGGGTATGGGCGCAGCCGATGTTGTTCCCGGCGTATCGGGCGGCACAATTGCCTTTATTGTTGGTATTTATGAAGAACTGATCGATTCGATCAAGAGTATTAACGGAGCAAGCCTGAAGCTACTCTTCACCGGTAAGATCGCCGCTTTCTGGAAAGCGATAAATGCCAACTTCCTGCTGGCTATCGTTGCCGGCATCGGGATCAGCATTTTCTCGCTGGCAAAGCTCATTACCTGGCTGTTGGTTACCCATCCGATCCTGGTGTGGGCCTTCTTTTTCGGGTTGGTACTGGCTTCCACCTGGTTCGTATCGAAAGATATCAAGCAATGGAACTGGAAATCGATACTGAGTTTTATCATCGGGGCTATCATTGCTTATTACATTACCGTTGCCACACCGGCGGAGACACCGACAAACCTGTTCTTTATCTTCCTTTGCGGAGCCATTGCGATCTGCGCGATGATCTTGCCGGGTATTTCGGGTAGTTTCATTCTGGTATTGCTCGGAAAATATTTCTATATCATGGAAGCGGTAAAGACACTCAATATCCCGGTCATGCTTGTATTTATCTGTGGCGCGGTACTGGGTATCACTTCGTTTTCACGAGTACTCTCTTATGCCCTGCGCCGGTTCCATGATACGACAATCGCAGTATTGGCCGGTTTTATGCTGGGTTCACTCAACAAAGTATGGCCCTGGAAAGAAACAATCGAGACATATACCGACAGCCACGGAGTGATCAAGCCGTTGGTTGAAGCAAATATTTTGCCGGACCAGTTGTTGTGGGAAGCCGTAGGATTAATGATATTCGGCTTCGCTATCGTATATTTCCTTGAAAAGTTATCCATGAAAGGAGCTAAAGCATAAAAAAAATCTCTTCCCTATGCTCACGCACAAGGAAGAGCTTGTTCTCTCGCCAAAGAGAACCTCATCAATTATGTTAACCTTTTTAGGTTATAAAAGGGAGCAGTTCGCCAGAGTTGCTCCCTTCATGTTGAAAACACACATCTTATTAGTATTGTTTATCTTTTTACCTAATTCATGGCAAATAGCATGCCATAAGTGTATCTATCTGATAACTACCAGTTTTATAAATAATAAACCTGTCCAATAACGGACAGTTGTCCGGTTTTACTTTACAGTATGTCCGGCAACGCCGTTTATAGTGCAAACAGCGTGCCAAAACACACAAACATCTATTTATCAAACATATATATTCACCACTAAATTCCCATTCTGTCCAATAATTAGACAGTGATGTACAAAATTTAGACAATTATTACCGTACATCGTATCTTGTAAAGAAATAAAAGCAAGCCATAAACAAAACAGCAATCATAACTATCATAGCAATCATATAACCGCCGATGAATTCGATGCGTTGCCCGAAAGAGGCGATCTGTTCCTGATATTGAGGAATCTGATCGACGGCTACAGGTTTCTTGCTGGTGGAATAATCTTCATAAGGATTATACCAGTGAGGGCTGCCGTCATCCTTGGCATCGACATCTTTGAACCACTGTAAGAACTGTTCCTGGAAAGCATGCAGGTCATTCCAGTTCTTCTGGAAACGCAGGTAACCACCTCCCAGAAACGCTTCATTCATATAATCGAACTGCGCGATCGGTGACAACAGCGTGAAATTCCGGGTTTGCTCAAACTGACGGAACTGTTGCAGGTAATAGGCATCATTATACTTCTTATCGCTATTCATCAAATTGCTCTGGTTTCGTGCACGCAACTCATGCCGGGGATAAAACGCATCCATACCATTGGACGACCAACTTCCTTCCGGTGCATTCCGGTTAATATCATTGGATGCCTCCTGACGCTTCTGAGCCACTTCGTCCGATGTCGGTATGCTGAACAGCGTCTTTGCCCAGAATACAGACGTATTAGGAATGACTACCGCAGCAAACAACCAGAAACAAAGCGAGATAAGCAAACTGATATTGGAGTAGCGCGTCACCACCGACGACAGCAAACCGAATACGGCAAACGTAGTGATAAACAAAAGGCTGATCAGTATAAACCCGGCAGTCTCTATCAGAAAGCTACTGTTCAACTGCACCTGACCGGAAACAGCCAGGATAATCAGACTGATTATGATACCGACCAACTCCATGACTCCTATCACTGTTATAATACTCAAAAGTTTACTGCACAAGAAGGTGCGCCGGGGTACGGCATTTGAAAAGACCAAAGCCAGCGTCCTCTCCTCTTTTTCCCCTGAAATGGCATCAAAAGCAAAAAGCAACGTAATAAAACTCAGGAACATGGAAACGATAAACGACCAACTCAAACTATCCGTACGGATCAGAAGAGGATTATTGCTATCATGACGTACCGAATAATCAAACACATTATAAGCACTGTAGGTAATACGGTTAGGCAAATAGCTTTCCTTGCAATCCGCAATCACGCTGTTTTCACGCGGAGAGATGATAAAGCTGTTCCTTGCTGTCGCTACTTTTGAGATATTTTCGGCTTGTTTGCCTATTGCTTCCTGCTGTGCTACGCTATATTTGGTATAGTTATCATGCATATCCTTAAAAGAAGAAGCAAATGAAACACTACCCAACGTAAACACCAGCACAACAATTACAAAAGAAACCTGAAAGCGCAGGCTATACAAATAGTTCTGCAATTCACGTATATATAAAGTTGTAAACATAACTGTAATTATTTATTATCTGACATCATATTTCATAAACGACACGATTGTCCCGACCAACAATACGATCACCAATCCCAGCAGGGCACATAAACGTCCCAGTGCAGCACCCAACGTAGCCGAAAGTGTGATCGGTTGAGGAACATAGCGGGGAACACCGCTGGTATCCAGATACGGAAATTCAGAATTACTTCTGTCATATTTCTTCCACACCTCTTCTCCTCCCAAGTCTATTTCTGCCTGTGTAGGGAATTCATCCAAAGATTGGGCAGTAAAGTAAGCAGTAGACTCAAACAGCTTATGATCCTTGAAATAGGTAATGACGTTCTCCCGGTATTTACGCAAACTTTCCATATATTTAAGGAAGCTGCCCGCATCGGTACGGCATAAAGCATCCGTCGTCTGATCGAACAATTCGGAGGGCGACAACCAGGCGATGGCTTGTTGCAACCGTTGCTGACGCACCAGTCCATCCAGATAGTTCCGCTGCAAGGCCCATTTCTTATCCGCATTATTCAGCATGACAGGAGTTGCCCAAATCTGCATCTGCTGATGGAACAAAGGTGTCTCTTTCGGGCCTCCGGCCAATTCCAGATATTCAGGTCCGTCACCGGTACAATTATTATAACTCAAATATTTCATATTGACCCTTTGGGACGCACGCGGCCATTCCTCCATATATTCTTTATGAAAAGCCTCGTCATAATTTCTCATGGTTGCCTGTACATTATCATATAAAGGCGCTTTCGAAATACTTTGTGCCAGATAAGTCGCAATATTAGGCATCAGGAAAAGAAACCATATCCAGCACAGCAGGCTGATAATAATGGACGAAGACGAATGCGTCACCCGGCTGGAAATAAACATTCCCAACAAAAGGAATACCATCATATAAATGACGGAAGTCAGGAAAAGCAGCGACAAGCCGCCCCAGTCGGATACTGAAAGGGAAATCGCCGGATTAACCACAATGATCAGGCAGGCCAGCAGATAACAGAACAGCAAAATAGGCAGTAACGTCAGCAACAATCCCAATAACTTACCCATCAGGAAGGAGATACGGCTCACCTGTCCGGTAAAGGTCAGTTTCATCGTCCCGTCTTCCCGTTCACGGGTAATGGCATCATACGAAAAGACGAGTGCCAGCAACGAAATAAGAATAGCGACCACTTTCGAAAAGTCTATCGAGAAGAAGGCATTCAGCGACGGATTGTCGCGGGTAAGAGTATGCCCTTCGGGAAACAGCGGATATTCCCAGAAAGAAACCTTCACCTTATTGCCGACATCACCGATAATACCCGTACTAAAGATACTCAGCGGCTCCGGCACCTGTATAACAGTAGGACGAACATGTGACCATACGCGGCTCTCTTTCATTTCCTTATCCGCCTTTGCCTGTTCGATCTTAAAGACACGCACCTGGTTCTGATAATTCTCCACACTGACGATTACTGTAAACGGTATCACCAGCAGGCACAGTACAAACCCTATAATAAACCTGACCGACAACAAGTTCAGCAGGAAATCTTTCTTTGCTATTAACCAAATCATATTACTTATTATTAATGGTTTATACTCTTATTCCAAAATAGCTTCCTGCATATAATCCAGATAGATACGCTCGAGGTCGTCCTGGAGGAACTCTTCACGGCTACGGAGCATCACCAGGCGGCCTTCTTTCATGATACCGACACGGTCGGCCACTGCCTTGGCACGGAACAGGTCGTGGGTACACATCAGGATACTCTTCCCGGCGTTACGGAGGTTAATCAGTATCTGCATCAGTTCGGCTGCGCTCTTGGGGTCGAGTCCGGTGGTCGGCTCGTCCATGACGATGTTGTCGGCATCTTTGATGATGGCGATGGCCAGTCCGACCTTCTGGCGCATACCTTTGGAAAAGGTTTTCAGCTTGCGTTCGAAGGCTTCTTCCTGTAGGCCGACACGGCGCATGACGTTGTAGTAATCGTCTTTCGTCAGGTTCGTCTTACCGCCCAGGCGGGCAAAGAAGTCGAGGTTCTGACGGGCGGTGAAGTTGCCGTAGAGCATAACATTCTCGGAAACGAAAGCAACATGCTTTTTGGTTTCCAACGGTTTTTCCATAACGTCGATACCGTCGATCAGGGCATGGCCCGAAGTGGGTTCGATGAAGTTGAGGAAGATATTGATAGAAGTGGTCTTCCCTGCCCCGTTTGCTCCCAGCAGGAAAAATATTTCGCCCGGCTTGATCTCTAGGTTCAAGGCATCAAGGGCCAGATTGCCATCTTCGTATCTCTTTGTCAAATCGATTGCTTGTAACATGGTGTTTATGTTTTAATTTCAATTGTTATTATTCTTATTTTCGTTATTACTTTTCTCTTGAAAGAAAAGTAATCAAAAGTTCAAGGCTACATCTGCCTCGCTACTCCGCATCCTGCGTTCGCTGTCGCCTCCGAACTCGCTTCGCTCAAACAGCGGATGCTCCGGACGCTCACTCCGGCTGCTGCGCTTTACGCTCGCCAGCTGATGCCTTTTTAGGAAGTTTCACTTCCTCCGGGGATGGCCGACACTGCCTGTTATATAGGTGCCGGTGTCGGCAATCCCCAAAGAACGCAACGCGTTCTATGAAAGGCATCAGCGGATGAACGTCCGCGAAGGAAGAAGACGAAGCGTCAGGAGCATCTGCTGTTTGAGCGAAGCGAGTTCAGATGCGACAGCGTAGTCTTCTTCCGTAGCAGTGAAGCCGGTGCAGCCTTGATCTTTTGGTTACTTTTCCATCAAGGGAAAAGTAACTATCTTTTGCTAAGCTTCATTCCGAACCAAACGATTCCTCCGATAAAGCCGACCAGCAACAGGATCAGGAAGATGGTGCCGAAGACAGAAGTCGAAGCATTTACCTGGATGCGGACTGTCTTGTCTTCCGTATCTACCTTGCGGTTGTCGGCCATTGCTTCCGTTTTGATCTTCACTTCCTGGGCACCTACTCCACCGTCCGACGGCGGGATGATGGTTACTTTTACCGTCAATTCCTTTTCCGGTTCAAGACTGCTGATTACATCCGGTTCGATACGGGTATCCCATCCGAGAGGCTTCTCTGTTGTCAGCTTGATGTTATCCAGGCGGCGGGTTCCACCGTTACGGACTGTTACGTCCATAACCACTTCTTTGCCGACGGTCGTTTCGTGGTAGAGGTTGTTTGCACGCACTTCGATCTTTCCTTTTCCGCGAGGGATAATCTCCAGGTTCTCACTTCCGGCCTTCTCGCCGTTCGACGCCGTTACGGTCTGCACCTGGAACTTTATCGGCTTATCGATCACTACCTGCTGGTCGTCGCGATCCGGCAAATAGACCTGCAAAGATAACTTCTTTATGTTTACACCCTGCGCAAATTTGATCTGCGTCACCTTACTTTCTCCGTCGGTAAAGTCGTAACTGATCTGGCGCGGCAGGTCGAGCACTTCCAGGCGGTAGACATCATCCGAAGTGGAGAAGCGCTCAAGTGTCAGATCGTAAGTTGCTTTGCTGCTCAGGTCGGCTTCCTGGCTGAACTGCATGGAGGATATGTCGATCACGTTCACACTGGCATCTTTTTTCAGATAGATATTCTTTTCATCCTTCCGGTTGTTGTAGTTCAGCGAGACGGTCAGGTTCTCCGCATCTTTCAGCAATTCGAAATCGGCCGTCGCCACCTTCCCCAACTCGATGGAAGGGACACGATACTCATACGGCGAACCGATGATCGTTTTCGACTCATTATCCACCAAAGATACATATATATTATATATCTTACCGGAACGCATCTCAGGCGTGAACACATCGAAGTGTTCCTTGAACTGGCTCAGATACTCTTCGTTCCCTTCGAGGGCACTTTTCAGGGTGATCTTCACCTTGCGTTCGCCCCGCTGGTCCTGATATTTCACCGCACGTTCCACCGTTATGTAACTCTGCTGGGAGATCAGCTTCAGGATCAGTTTCTGATAATCGACTTCCTTACTCAGCAACTCATTCTTCGAACGGTTGAAATCGTTGGCTGAGATGGCTTTTTCATTATACAGCTTCGTGTCGTTCTCATACTTCTGTTTGGCCACTTCGTAATCGGCACGGGTCTTTTTCAGGTCGAGCAACAAGGCTGCCTCGCTGTCTTCCTGTGCCCGGACGGTAAAGGGCATCAGAAGGATGGCCAGCAATACCGCAATAAAACTTTTCATGTGTTTGTTCATCTGTTCTTATTTATTATGTTATCATTCTAATTTGCTCCCGAATGCTTTCCGGTTTCCTCAGCAGGAAACTTGCGTTTCCTTAGGAAGAAACTGGAGTTTCCCAGGCAGGGAACTGGCGTTTCCTAAATACGAAACTACGAGGAAACTGTAATCGATTGCATATCATCATACTAAACATTTTTACATTTATCCCTTTTCCGGCAGAAAACTGCGGTTATGTTCGAAGTCATACATGGTCTTCCGGTTCAGGTCGGCCACCGAGAGACGATAGGTGATATAACTGTCGATATAGGCAAGCTGCACCTGCGAAAGGCGCTCCTGTTCGATAGAAAGTTCCTGGCTCGTCATATCGCCGTTCTCAAAACGCATCTGGCTGATACGGTAACTCTGTATCGCCACTTCCTGGTTCCGGCGATTGATGCGGTAACGCTTCTCCGCTTCATACACACTACGGACAATCTCGCGAATCTCCTGTTCGATAGTCCGCTTGGTATTGTCGAGATTCAATTCGCGCTGTTTCAGGCGGACTTGCTCGCGGCGTACCTGGTTTTTGGCACGTCCCCAGTCCAGAAGCGGATAAGAGACGGTCAGGGCGATACCCCGGTTAGCCGGACGGTCGCGCATGTTATCAAAGGATGAACCGACCAGTTGACCGACTGTTCCATCTCCGCGTGTACTCAATCCGGTGAAATCATAATAGGCGGAAATGTTTCCTTTAAATTCCCGTTCCCGTTTGGCACGCTTCACTTCGATGGCCTGAAGTTCGATATCGAGGTTGTCTTCCTTTATTTCCATGCGGTTACGCAAAGCTTCGTCGATGGCCAGTTGCATGTCGACGATGAAGGCTTCGAACTCCATATCCGCTTTCAGGTCGATCTCTTCTTTGAGGTCAAGGCCGATAAGTAGCTTGAACTGGTCTTTGGCGGCGGCGAGCTTGCCTTCGCTTTCCATCACACGGGCTTCGTCTTGTGCGACGGTAATCTCGGCGATCAGCATTTCACCTTCGGGAAGGTTGCCCGTCTCCTGTTTCAACTTGGTGATACGGTATGCTTCGCGGGAGTTGACAAGGCGGTCCTGATTGATTTTATGTTCGTAGGCCAGTTTATATACAGTATAGAAACTCTCCGTTACATTATAGACGATATCCATCTGGATACGGGTGAAATAGCAGGTACTCTTCTTATAATCGAGCTCGGCTACTTTCATGTTTTCCTTCAGTTTATTGGCGGTAAAGATGGGTTGGTTGAAAGAGAGGGCAAAACGGCTGTACACCTGGTCGCGTTCCAGTTCTTCATAATCCCGCTGCGAAAGTGTAGTCCGGTAATTCTCCCAGTACATCTTGGAGCTCAGGGCGAAATTACCGCCGGTAGGCAAGACATACGTAAAGTTCAGGTTGCCGCCCACCTGTAACGAACCGGTAGAGTTGTAGACCGGCAGACCGTCGGCCTGCGAAATCTCCGTCAGGCTTTCCGTCCATGAAGGAGTAAAGAAGTCAAAGTTCAGCAACGGCTTGAATTGTGCTTTTGTGTAAAGGTAAGAGTAACGGGTTGCATCCATATCTTCCTTGTAATATTTCACCGTATAGCTTTCCCCCAAAGCAATGTGAATCGCTTCATCATAGGTGATCTGCCGGAGATTCTCCGTCTCCGCATGCCCTGCCAAAGCGAATCCCATCAACAGTGATACCAGTAAATTTCTTTTCATACTATATCGAATTAAGTTCTTTCGGGTAACAGGTTACCCAATTGTCATTATTTATTGTTTTACCTGCCTATAGTAAGGCAAATGGCGTGCCAAAACTGCAACCGGTTGTATTTCCACCGGTTACCCGGATAGGTGATTATTTCCCTCTTGGGTAAAAGGGAAAGCCGTTACCCAAAGTGGGTAATATTTTACCCAATTGCACGCCATCATAAGATAATGCAACCGAATCAGCAGAAAGTTATATACCCGCACAGAAGAAAACACATATCTTTGCCTTACAATAATTAATAGATCAACACCATGAATAGCAGACAAATACGCAGTTACATCTTAATTCTCCTGTCTCTCCCTTTCACCCTCATTTCGGCAAAACCGAAAGAACCCGTCGATTATGTGGATATGTTTATCGGTACTTCCAACTCCCGGTGGATGTTGGGGCCTTACGCACAAGAACCGTTCGGCATGGTACAACTCGGACCGGATAACCAGGGGAATGTCTGGATGGGAGGATACGAATACGCCATCAACAGCGTTTCCGGTTTCAGCCATCTACATGCCTGGACGATGGGTGGCCTGATGATCATGCCGACCACAGCCGACCTGGCCCTGACAAACCCTTCAGCCGATTCTCCTTATAAAGGAGCAAACGCCGGCTATCATTCACGCATACTGAAAGAAACGGAAAAGGCCTCACCCGGTTACTATTCCGTCTATTTATACGACCATGAGGTAAAAGCGGAACTATCGGCCACCACCCGTTGCGGCATTCACCGATACACTTTTCCCGAAAGAAAAGAATCCAGGATACTGATAGACCTCCTATTCCCGACCGAATGGGACTATGGCTTCAATGTGAAAGATGCCTGCATCACCAAAGTCAGCAATACCGAACTCGAAGGATATGCCGACTGCCAGTCCGGTCCGTGGAGTAACTGGAACAACTACAAACTGCATTTCGTCATCCGCTTCAGCAAACCTTTCTCGCAACTGAACGGATGGAACGAAGGGGTAGAAAAAGACGACATACAATCCATTGCCGGCAAGAACGATATCGGAGCCTACGCAATCTATTCCACAACCGAAGGAGAAAGCATAACCGTCTCAACCGGTTTATCGCTGGTAAGTGTCGAACAGGCACGGCTGAATATGGACACGGAACTCGCCCCCTTGCAGTATGACTTCGACCAGGTAGTCGCCCAGACCCGCAACAAATGGAACGAACTGCTCGGCAGAATAGAAATAGAAGGAACGAACGAAGTGGACAAAACGAAATTCTACACCAACCTGTACCGTGCCTATGCCGGCAAACAAACATGGAACGATGTGAACGGCCAATATAGAGACGCTTGTGAAAACATACAACAACTGGATCACGGGAATATGTATGGCGGCGATGCCTTCTGGAACAGTTTCTGGAATCTAAACGGCCTCTGGTCGATCATCTCCCCCCGCATCGTGGACGATTGGGTAACCACCCAGCTGGAAATGTTCAAACATACCGGATGGACAAGCAAAGGGCCGGCCGGACTGGAATATTCCGGCATCATGGAAGGTTCGCACGAAACAGCCCTGATGGTTGCCGCCTATCAAAAAGGCATACGCAAAGACGGCGAAGCGATCTATGAAGCCGTGCTGAAAAACGTCACGGAAACAGGTATCGACCATCCCTGCGGAGGCAGCTGCGGCAACCCTCTGCTGGACGTTTATATCAAACAAGGGTATATGCCGATGGAAAAGGGAGTGGTTTCCAAAACGCTCGATTATGCGTACGACGACTGGTGCGTCTCCCAACTGGCCCTGGCACTTGGAAAGAAAAAAGAAGGAAAAGCGCTGCTGGCACGTTCCATGAATTATAAGAACGTATTCCACCCGGAGAAAAAGTTCGTCATGCGACGTGACAGCCTGGGTAACTGGGACCCGGATTTCGATGTGTTCTCCAATAAGGGATTTATAGAAGGCAACAGCTGGCAATACTCCTGGTACGTGCCGCACGATATTCCCGGACTGGTAGACTTCCTGGGGAAAGACCTCTTCAACAGCCGGCTGGAAGAGGGATTTATCAAGTCGGAAAAGCATAAGTTTGCCGCCCATGTATTCGACCGTACCACAGGACAGTCGGCTGAGTTTTACATCAATCAGGGAAACGAAGTAAATATGTGTACCCCGTTCCTGTTCAACTATTCCGGTAAACCCTGGCTGGCCCAGAAATGGTCGCGTGCCATCCTGGACAGTTTCTACGGCTCAACCCCTTATCATGGTTGGGAAGGCGACGAGGATGAAGGGCAGATGGGCGGTTGGTACGTGATGAGCGCACTGGGTCTGTTTGAAATGAACGGAGGAGTTTCCCTGAAGCCGGAACTGGAACTGAGCAGCCCGCTATTCAACAAAATAACGATCCGTCTGGACCCCGGTTATTATAAAGGGAAGACTTTCACGATCGAAGCCCGCAACAACTCAAAAGAAAACATCTATATCCAAAAGGCTTATCTGAACGGAAAAGAACTGAAACAGCCCCGAATACCATTCGCTGCCATCGTATCCGGAGGGACATTGTTGCTCGAGATGGGAGATAAACCGAAGTTCGATTGTTTCAATTAATACGATTTTGCGTACTTTTGCACAAAGATCAAGAAAAAGTATGCCACTATTCAAGAAGGACGAACAACCCAGGCAACCGAACCTGGAGCAGCTGCTCTCGGAGTTTAACCGGTCGCTCACTCTGATCGTCGACAAGTCACTGCTGATCGGCAATATCGTTGCCAAGGTAAAGCAAATATGCCCGGTAGAAAGTGTTTATATCTTCCTGCTGGATGAAAACACAGGCAAATTCAAACAGCAGAACGAAGCGAAGAACAAGCCTGTGACGCTGACCAACCGCAGCCGGCTGATCAGCTGGCTGTCTGTCAACGAAAAGCACCTGATCATCTCCAGGCATCCGGATATCGTCTCCTATTTCCCTCCCGAAGAACAGGAAATAATCAGGCAACTGGGTGCCGAACTGATCTTCCCCCTCAAGATCATGAACCAGATCAACGGTACGATCTTTTTAGGGATGAAAACCGATGGCGCCCCATTCACCGAACAGGAACTGAACCTGCTTTCCATCCTGATCAACCAGGCTACATTCGCCATCGAACATGCTTCGCTTTACGAGCAGCAGACCGAACGTCTGAAAAAGATGTACCGTACCGACCGCCTGGCAACACTCGGCGAACTGGCAGCCGGGGCGGCCCATGAGATACGTAACCCGCTGACAGCCATCCGGAGCACGATACAATATCTGAGCAAAGACTTCAGCGCCGACCCTGTAAAAAGCGAAATGGTGACGGAGCTGATCTCGGAAGTGGAACGTATCAACAAGATCGTACAAGGTCTGTTGTCTTTCGCCCGTCCGTCCGACCTGAACACGTCCGATATAAATATCGAACAGCTGATCAACCAGACGCTTCTGCTGGTGACCAATACATTACGCAAACAAAACGTAGAGGTGGAGTTTGAATATTTCACCGACAACACGACCATCCAGGGGGATGCGGAACAGCTGAAACAGGTTTTCCTGAATATCATCCTGAATGCCGTCGAAGCGATGGGAAAGAATCCACCGGAACGCTCGCGTACATTAATAATAAGTATAGAAAAGGGAACTCCCATCAATACCCATTCCCGTTACCTGATCATCTCGTTCGAGGATAGCGGCAAGGGGATCGAACAGAAGAACATCGAGAATGTATTCAACCCCTTCTTCACGACCAAGGAAGAAGGAACCGGACTCGGGCTCGCCATCTGCTACGGTATCATCAACCGCCATGAAGGCGAGATCGAAGTAAAAAGCGTGCCGGACAAGGGCACTTGTATGAATATAAAATTACCGCAACGCATATGAAAGCAAAAATAGTAGTAGCCGACGACGAGCCGCGCATCCGCAAGATGATCGCCCGTTTGCTGGCCGATGAAGGATATGATGTAATGCCCGTCGAAAACGGACGGGAGGCGGTAGAGGCTCTCCTCTCCTTCCAGCCCGACGTTATTCTGCTGGACCAGCAGATGCCGGTACTGACCGGTGTGGAAGCATTGGAGGAGATCAGGCATATCTCCCCGACCCAGGTTGTCCTTTTTGTAACCGCCTTCGGTTCCATCTCCCTCGCCGTCGACGCTGTGAAGAAAGGGGCTTACGACTTTATAGAAAAGCCTTTCGACAACGATAAATTATTACTCACCGTCAAACGTGCCGTCGAACACAGCCGCATGAAAGGTGAAATCTCCACCCTGAAAAAGACACTGGGGGAAAAACGAAGTAACGTGATCGGCGAGAACACAGGACTGAAACAAGTGATGGCACAGGTCCTGAGGGTAGCGGAAACCAATGCGACCGTCCTGATCCACGGCGAGAGCGGTACGGGAAAAGAACTGATCGCACGTGCCGTCCACCACAACAGCCTGCGGGCGAACGGCCCTTTCGTTGCGATCAACTGCGGTGCCATTCCCCTGACATTGATGGAAAGCGAACTATTCGGCCATGAACGCGGTGCCTTTACCGATGCCAAAGAAGCAAAGGCTGGCACCTTCGAACGGGCAAACGGCGGGACATTGTTTCTCGACGAAGTGGGAGAACTTCCCCTGGATGCACAGGTTAAATTGCTCCGTGTGCTGGAAGAGCGGAAGATCACCCGAATCGGCGGAAAGAAGGCAATACCGGTAGATGTGCGTATCGTAGCCGCCACCAACCGTAATCTGGACGATGAAGTAAAAGGCGGACATTTCCGTCTCGACCTGTTGTATCGTCTGAATGTATTTACCCTGATCCTTCCCCCGCTCAGGGAAAGGAAAGAAGATATTCCCTTGCTGGCTAATTTCTTTATACGGAAACACAACCAGGCGTTGAGCCTCGATGTGCAATCTATCACTCCCGAAGCGGTAAAGCTACTCTCCTCCTACGACTGGCCCGGCAATGTGCGTGACCTGGAGAATGCCCTGCAAAGCGCGATGATCTTATGCACGGACGGTACGATCCGCCCCGAACATTTGCCCGACCGGGTAAAAGGATATGATTCGACGGAAGAAGCAACCATCGCCGGAAGCGGAGGAAGCATCCGCGAAATCAATGCGCAAATGGAAAAGGAACTGATTCTGGAAGCCCTAAAGAAACACAACTTCAACCGGACACTGACAGCCGAGGCTCTTGCTATCAGCCGGAAAACGTTGTTTAACAAAATGAAGCGTTACGGACTGTCTACAGATGAAATTTGACAGACAGCCATTGCTTATCATTGGCTATCTGTCATCAATAGAGGCTAACGACTATTAAAAAACAAAACAATCCTTGTTTTTACAACATTAGTTCTTAACTTTGCCGACCTACACGACATAAAACATAATTAGTTATACTATGGCAAAAATAAAAGGAGCGGTCGTTGTAAACCAGGAACGCTGCAAAGGGTGCAACTTATGTGTGGTTGCCTGCCCCAGCGATGTTCTGGAATTACACCCGCGTGAAGTGAACAACAAAGGGTACCATTATGTGTACATGAAAAACCCGGATGCTTGCATCGGTTGCGCCAGTTGCGGATTGGTTTGTCCCGACGGCTGTTTAACCATCTACAAAGTAAAAATATAAAACAGATATGGCAGAAGAGATAAAATTAATGAAAGGGAACGAAGCCATCGCCCACGCAGCTATCCGCTACGGTGCCGACGGATACTTCGGATACCCTATCACTCCGCAATCGGAGATCCTGGAAACCCTGATGGCTGAAATGCCTTGGGAAACTACCGGTATGGTAGTACTGCAAGCTGAAAGCGAAGTAGCAGCGATCAATATGGTGTATGGCGGTGCCGGAACAGGTAAACGTGTATTGACTTCATCTTCCAGCCCTGGCGTCAGCCTGAAACAGGAAGGTGTTTCCTATATTGCAGGGGCGGAACTTCCTTGTCTGATTGTAAACGTCATGCGTGGCGGTCCCGGCCTGGGAACAATCCAGCCGAGCCAGGCAGACTATTTCCAGACTGTGAAAGGTGGCGGACACGGCGACTATCGCCTGATTACCCTGGCCCCTTCTTCCGTACAGGAGATGGCAGACTTTGTCGGACTGGGTTTCGACCTTGCCTTCAAATATTGCAATCCGGCTATTATCCTTGCCGACGGTATCATCGGCCAGATGATGGAAAAAGTAGTGATGCCTCCTTTCCGTCCGCGTAAGACAGAAGCTGAAATCATCGCCGAATGTCCGTGGGCCGCACAGGGCAAACTGAAAAGCCGCAAAGCGAACGTGATCACTTCACTGGAGCTCGACCCGGCCAAAATGGAAGAGAACAACCTCCGCTTCCAGGCTAAATACCGTAAGATTGAAGAAAACGAAGTACGCTACGAAGAGTTCCATTGCGACGATGCGGAATATCTGCTGGTTGCCTTCGGTTCTTCCGCACGTATCTGTCAGAAAGTAGTAGAGATCGCACGTGCTGAAGGTATCAAACTCGGCCTGTTGCGCCCGATCACGCTGTGGCCGTTCCCGAAAAAAGCCATTGCCGATTATGCCGAGAAGGTAAAAGGCATGCTTTCCGTCGAACTGAATGCCGGCCAGATGGTGGAAGATATCCGCCTGGCTGTAAACGGAAAAGTAAAAGTTGAACACTTCGGCCGCCTGGGTGGTATCGTGTTCACTCCGGATGAAGTACTGAACGCGCTGAAAGAGAAATTATTCTGATTCGTATGACACGCGGAAGTAAAATAGATAGCATATTGACAATCCTGTTCATGGTATTGGCGGCAGCAGCGATCATCTGCTACTTTGCCGTCGACGACCGTCACGTATTTCTCTATTGCGGCGGAGCAGCCATATGCTTCAGACTTGTTCAATATCTACTGAGATTTATTAGTTAATTTAGTAACAATTATGGAACTCAACGAAATAATTAAACCGGAGAATCTGGTCTATACAAAACCGGAATTGATGAACGACAATCCCATGCACTACTGTCCCGGTTGCAGCCACGGTGTGATACATAAGCTGATCGCCGAAGTGATCGCCGAAATGGGAATGGAAGAAAAAACAATCGGTGTCTCCCCGGTGGGTTGCGCCGTTTTCGCATATAACTATCTGGATATAGACTGGGAAGAAGCAGCTCACGGACGTGCTCCGGCGATTGCAACAGCCATCAAACGTCTGAATCCGGAAAAGATGGTCTTCACCTATCAGGGTGACGGCGACCTGGCCGCTATCGGTACAGCCGAAACCATCCATGCAGCCAACCGCGGTGAGAACATTGTGATCGTATTCGTGAACAATGCCATCTATGGTATGACCGGCGGCCAGATGGCTCCTACCACACTGGAAGGTATGCCGACAGCCACTTGCCCGTACGGACGTAACATCGCCTTGAACGGTTACCCATTGAAGATCGGTGATCTGCTGGCTCAGCTGGAAGGAACCTGCCTGGTTACCCGCCAGAGCGTACAGACAGCCGCCGCCGTTCGTAAAGCCAAGAAAATGCTTCGTAAAGCCTTCGAAAACTCTATGGCAGGCAAAGGCACGTCAGTTGTCGAATTCGTTTCCACCTGTTCATCCGGCTGGAAGATGACACCTGAAAAAGCAAACAAATGGATGGAGGAAAACATGTTCCCGTTCTATCCGCTGGGGGATCTAAAAAATAAAGAATAAGTAAATACAAAAACGACATGAAACAAGAAATAATTATAGCAGGCTTTGGTGGACAAGGTGTTCTGTCGATGGGTAAGATACTTGCTTATTCCGGACTGATGGAAGGCAAAGAGGTTAGCTGGATGCCTTCATACGGGCCTGAACAGCGTGGCGGTACGGCTAACGTGACCGTTATCCTGAGCGACGACCCGATCAGTTCTCCGATCCTGAACGAATACGATATCGCGATCATCCTGAACCAACCTTCCATGGACAAGTTCGAAAGCAAAGTAAAACCGGGTGGTATCCTGATCTATGACGGATATGGAATCCATACTCCGGTGAAACGTACGGATATCAGCGTTTATCGTGTGGATGCTATGGACGCAGCTACCGAAATGAAGAACGAAAAAGCATTCAATATGCTTATCCTGGGTGGTCTGCTGAAGATCGTTCCGATGGTGAAACTTGAAAACGTATTGCTGGGTCTGAAGAAGTCCCTGCCCGAACGTCACCACAAGTTAATCCCGATGAACGAAGCCGCCATTAAGAAGGGGATGGAAATTATACAGAAAATGTAATCTTGCAAAAAGAATATAAAGAAGGGCGTTTCTTTCGTAGAAATGCCCTTTTGTTTTATCTTTGCAACCCATGAAGCATTGCTTATACATATTATTATTGCTGATAGTATCTGCCACAACCGTTCAGGCCCAACGTGGAGCCAGCAGGGCAGATCAGAAAGGTGGAGGAAAACGTGGCGGCTTCTCCTTGTCAAACCTGACTTCTTCTCAGAAAGATATACCGGACAGTCTGCTGGTAGCGGATAGTGCCGCCTTAAATTCAAAGCGTATAACCGCCTATCGGCTTACCCCTTCCCTGGGTGAGGCATATGTGGCGCCACTGGACACGAACAAGCTGAATTTCAGCAACTCGACACTGGTGGAAAGTAAATCGCTCGCCATCGGTTATCTGGCTAACCTGGGAGCACCGGCACAGACGAAAATATTCTCCGAACGGCAGGAAGCACGCGATTTTATCTTCGCCGATGCCTACGATTACTATATCACAACGCCGGAAAACGCCTATTTTTACAACACAAAGATTCCTTATACCAACGTTCTGTACACCACCGCCGGCGGTAGTACGAACAAAGAAGAACAGTTGAAAGGAACCATGACCATGAATTTCGGTAAAAAGATCAATGTGGGTGCCGATATCGACTATATTTATGGCCGCGGACATTATAAAAACAACGGTAATAAACTGTTAAGCTACCGTTTCTTCGGCAGTTACCAGACCGATCGGTACGAAATGCATGCCTACCTGAGCAACTTCAACTTCGTAAACTACGAAAACGGAGGAATGGCAAACGACTCAACCATCAGTCATCCCGACGAATATTTCCCGGAAGGACGTCCCTCCGACACAAAGTCGTACGACATACGTTATCTGACCAATGCCTGGAACCGTGTTCGCGGAAAGCGGTATTTCCTGACCCAGCGTTATAACCTCGGTTTCACACGTGAGTTGGAGGAAGAGGATGAAGAAGGGAATCCGAAAGAAATGTTCGTCCCGGTATCCAGCATTATCCATACGATCGATTATGAAGATAACCGTCGCCGGTTCATCGCCGACAATACGGCGCTGATGGATTCGTCCTATATAGTCGACGACAACGGCCAGCGTTTCCCACGTATTTATGGGTTAGGAGCTACACTCAACGACCAGACATCTTCGTGGAATCTGAAAAATACGATCGGACTTTCCCTGCGTGAAGGTTTCCAGGACTGGGTTAAGTTTGGTTTGACAGCTTTCGTCAGACTCGAAAAACGCCGGTTCAAACTGGAACCTAGAATAGAAGGGCTCGATTATGGCGAATATGGCCGGGGTCCATACTTCTCTGTTGATAATATCGACCTGAAGAACCTGCCTACAGCAAAGCTTTACGACGAGTTTTCTACTTACGTTGGAGCCGAACTTTCCAAACGCCAGGGTAGCATCCTGACCTATAATGCACGCGGAGAACTTTGTATGGTTGGTAGCGATGTCGGTGAGTTCCGTGTTACCGGGGATTTACAAACCCGTTTCAAGTTGTTCAATAAAGATGCTGTGATCAAGGCAGACGCCTATATAAAAAATGTAACGCCAGCCTTTTACATGCGCCATAACCATTCCCGTTATTACTGGTGGGATAACCCCAACTTTAACATGACCCAGCAAATCTATGCGGGCGGTGAAGTGTATCTGGAATCTTCAAAAACAACTTTAAAAGCCGGAGTGGAGAGTATTCAGAATTATATCTATTTCAATAAACAGGGATTCCCGGTACAGCATAGCAGCAACTTACAGGTAGTCAGTGCACGCATCAAACAAGACTTCCGCTTCCGTGCTTTCGGTTGGGAAAATGAAGCATGCTGGCAGTTAAGCAGCGATGAAAGCGTACTCCCGCTTCCGTCATTAAGTGCCTATTCAAACATGTATCTGGCCGTCAAAGTGGCGAAAGTACTGACCGTACAGCTAGGTGCCAATGTATATTATAATACAGCTTATTATGCACCTTACTACGAACCGGCAACACAGCAGTTCCAGGTTCAGGATGAAGTAAAAGTCGGTAATTATCCACTGGTTAACGCCTACGTAAACTTCCACCTGAAACAGGCACGGTTCTTCGTTATGGCTTACAACCTAAGCAGTAAATTTGCCAATCCGGACTATTTCTCCCTGGCACACTATCCGCTGAATCCGATGGTGTTGAAAATGGGTATTGCCGTTACATTCAATAACTAAGCCGTATGAAATCCCGGAAGTTACTGGTAGTCTATATTGTCCTCCTGGCATGCGTACTGATAGCCATGTTCCGTTTATGGCCGTACAAGCAAGAACCTGTCCCACCCAGGGATTATCCGGAAATTAAGTCAGAAGGTATTCTGCGGATGGTTACCGAATATAACCAGTCCGGCTATTATGTAGCCGGCGATACGATCGAAGGTTTCCAATACGAACTGAGCCAGGCCATCGCCGCTTTATCCGGACTGGAAGTACAGACTCAGCTGGAGATGAGTCTGGCCGAAAGTTTCAAACAATTATCCGATAACCAATGCGACGTAATCGCCCGCAATATCCCTATCACCAGCGACATCAAAGAAGACTATCTGTTCACCGATCCGATCGTCTTCAATAAACAAATATTGGTGCAACGCACGGAAGAAGCCAATAACGGCATCAAACCGATCCGTAACCAGCTTGATCTGGCACAAAAGACCTTGTATATTCCGAAAAACTCCCCCGCCTTACTGCGCCTGCAAAATCTGGCACACGAAATAGGAGATACAATCTATGTGAAGGAAGATGAACTTTATTCCAGCGAACAGCTGGCTATCATGGTTGCCAAAGGCGACATCGACTATGCCGTATGCGACCAGCAAATAGCCCGCGTATCTAAAGAAAATTTGCCGGAAATAGATATCGACACGGATATCAGCTTTACCCAACTCCAGTCGTGGGCGGTACGCAAAGACTCCCCTATCCTGCTCGACAGCCTGAACAGCTGGCTGTCACAAATCAAAGAAAGCGGGTTATACGATCAGATTTACAAACGCTACTATAAATAATGTGCCAATTGGCACATTATTCTTCTCGTGAAGGCAGAATAAACGAAAAAGTAGAACCTTCCCCTAGTTGCGATTCTACACAGATCGAGCCTCCCATTTTAGTAACAAGCCCTTTGCATATAGCAAGTCCCAGGCCAATACCTTCCACATAGTCATTGACTTTAACAAAGCGGTTAAAGAGGTTTTGCAGCTGCTCCTCGGCTATCCCCTGTCCGGTATCCTTCACATAAAAATTCAGCCGGCCATCTTCCAGCGCCTTATACCCCATCGTAATACTTCCCTTTTTAGTATTCTTGATCGCATTATTGACCAGGTTATTTACTAATTGGAGTAAGCGGATATAATCGGTTCCAAAGGTGCAGCTATCCAATCCTTTTTCCAGAATCAACTTCACATCTTTCGGCATACGGGGCTTTACGGAAGCATAGGTCGTATCCATCATCTCGTTCAGGTCGATCGGAGCATAACTAATCTTTATCGCATCCGCCTCAATCTTCGACAAGTCCAGAATATCGTTGATAAGCTGCATAAGTAATTGATTATTCGCCTTGATTATCTCGTAATAAGACATACGCTCTTCGTCTGTATCCGCAAACGCCATCATTTCTGAAAAACCGGTTATTGCATTCAACGGCGTACGGATCTCATGACTCATGTCTGCCAGATATTTTGATTTCAGCTTATCAGCCATTTCCGCTTTATCACGCTCATCTTCGAGACGTTTTTCTATTGCACGCTTAACTGTGGCATCACGCCACAAAGCCAGCAACAGAGGTTTCCCGTTACTTAAAGAAATCGGGTATTTTTCTACTTCAAGATATTTCATCTCACCGGAAGCGGCCTTGAGCCATCCATGAAATTCGGCCTCTTTTCCTGAACTGATGACTCTCTTATCTATCCCCAACCGTTCCTCTACCGACATTAAGGCATTATAATGCACTTCAGAGTCATCGTGCCCCTCGATCTGGGAAGTATCGATCCCTGTTATCTCTTCCATAAATTTATTCCAGTAAAGATAATTGAAATGATCTTCCGGATCTTTCACAAACACACCCAAAGGCAAATGATCTAATATCGTATTCAGTAACTCATGAACAGTATCCGGCTCATTTAAGGTTACTTTCTTTTGAGAGCTGTTGCAGCTATCATTTGTTCCCATAATATAACTCGCTATTTTTCCAATGTGGGCAAAGATATTAATTTTTTACGGTACCCCCCTATATAGATATATCAATTTTCAATGCTTACAGAAATTTACAGGACAATTATTACAAGAGCCGGGGTTACTATTGTAGAATTTGACAAATATTATTTACCTTTACGGAGAATTTAATGATAGAAGATGAGATTTGACGAATTGGATTTAGAAGAGGCCGTATTGGACGGACTCGACGCTATGAATTTTCAGGATACAACTCCTGTACAGGAATTAACGATTCCTGTTATTTTAGAAGGGAAGGATATTATTGCCTGCGCACAAACCGGTACAGGGAAAACAGCAGCATACGTGCTGCCATTAATTAATCAATTAAGTAAAGGCAATCATCCTGACAATGCGGTCAATGCAGTTATCATGGCTCCAACCCGCGAGTTGGCCCAGCAGATAGACCAGCAGATCGAAGGTTTTACATATTTTGTTCCGGTATCGGCTGTGGCCGTATACGGTGGTACCGACGGAGTTGCCTGGGAGCAACAGAAGCGTGGTATGGAAATGGGGGCCGATATCGTTATCGCCACTCCGGGACGTTTGTTGTCTCACCTGAAACTGGGAACGGTGGATCTTTCACAGGTTTCCTATTTTGTATTGGATGAAGCAGACCGTATGCTGGATATGGGATTTTACGACGACATCATGCAGGTATATAAACAACTGCCTCCCACTTGTCAGACTATCATGTTCTCGGCTACCATGCCACCCAAAATCCGGACGTTAGCAAAAACAATCCTGAAGAATCCCGAAGAAGTCAAAATTGCCATCTCACGACCTCCCGAAACAATTATGCAGACAGCCTATATCTGCTATGATCCTCAGAAGCTAAAGATACTTGAAGACCTGTTCTTGCAAAGTCGCCCGCAACGTGTCATTATTTTCTCTTCCTCCAAAATGAAAGTGAAAGAGCTCGCCTCCACCCTGAAACGAATGAAGTTCAATGTAGCAGCCATGCACTCCGATCTGGAGCAGTCGCAGCGCGAAGAGGTAATGAAAGAGTTCAAGAACGGACATATCGATATCCTGGTGGCAACCGATGTTGTTTCGCGCGGTATCGACATCAACGACATCAAACTGGTAGTAAACTACGATATCCCCCACGACCCGGAAGATTATGTACACCGCATCGGCCGTACTGCCCGTGGTACCGGAGGCGAAGGATTGGCCATCACATTCATCAGCATTGAAGAGCAGGCACAATTCAAACGTATTGAAGACTTCCTGGAAAAAGAAGTTTATAAAATTCCCATTGACCCGAAGTTCGGCGAAACCCCGCTATACGAACCTGAAAAATACGGAAACATGCGTCGCGGACGTGGACGTCCCCGGAAAGACGGTAGCACCGGAGGAAGATCCTTCGAAAACAAACGTTCGGGAACTCCCTCCAGAAACGGCAACCGCCGCGGAAGACCACGGAAAGAATCTTAATATTTTAATCGAAATGCATACAAACTAATAGAACAGTCTATAGAGACTTTCGAAAGTAACCCCGAGTCAAGCTTGGGGTTTTTATTTATACCCCCTCTACATAAACATAAAAAAACCCGGAGTTAATAAACTCCGGGCCGATTAAAATCCCTACGGGACTTTCTGTATATTTTTTTGATTCCTGACGAATTATCCGTTCATGGAAGCCAGGAACTCCATATTGTCATAAGTCTGTTCCATCCGTTTCTTCACAAACTCCATCGCTTCGATCGAATTCATATCCGACAGATATTTACGAAGAACCCACATACGGTTCAATGTACTTTCATCCTGCAACAAATCGTCGCGGCGAGTACTTGAAGCAGTAATGTCAACAGCCGGATAGATACGCTTATTAGACAGCTTGCGATCCAACTGCAATTCCATATTACCCGTACCCTTGAATTCCTCAAAAATCACATCGTCCATCTTAGAACCAGTCTCAGTCAATGCTGTTGCCAGAATCGTCAGGCTACCACCGTTTTCGATATTACGGGCTGCACCAAAGAAGCGTTTCGGTTTCTGTAATGCGTTCGCATCCACACCGCCGGAAAGAACCTTACCGGAAGCCGGCTGAACTGTGTTATAAGCACGTGCCAGACGAGTAATTGAATCCAACAGGATCACTACATCGTGACCGCATTCAACCATACGTTTAGCCTTGTTCAAGACGATTTCGGCAATCTTCACATGGCGTTCTGCCGGTTCATCGAAAGTAGAAGCGATCACTTCCGCATCGACGCTACGAGCCATATCGGTTACTTCTTCAGGACGTTCATCGATCAACAGAATGATCATATAGACTTCCGGGTGATTTGCTGCAATCGCATTGGCGATATCTTTCAGCAACATAGTTTTACCGGTTTTAGGCTGTGCTACGATCAGACCACGCTGTCCTTTACCGATCGGCGAGAACAGGTCGACTACGCGAACAGCGATATTGTCGTATACTTTCGGAGCCTTGCGTGCTGTAAGCATGAATTTTTCATCCGGGAAAAGCGGTGTCAGATGATCGAAAGGAACGCGGTCGCGCACTTCTTCCGGCGAACGACCGTTGATCTTGTCCACTTTTACCAGCGGGAAATATTTTTCACCTTCCTTCGGCGGACGGATAGCACCTTCCACCACGTCACCAGTCTTCAGTCCGAACAGTTTGATCTGCGACTGCGATACATAAATATCGTCCGGTGAAGTCAGGTAGTTATAATCGGAAGAACGCAGAAAACCATAACCATCCTGCATCATTTCCAATACGCCTGTACCGATCAGGATACCGTCAAACTCATATTGCTTATCCTGCGATGCATTATTATTGTTATTGTTGCGCTGATTATTGTGGTTGTTATTCTGGTTGTTCTGTCTGTTGTTGTTATTCTGACGGGGCGTGTTCTGTTGCTGCGGTTGCGGAGCGGCCTGCGGTTCAGGCTGCTGCGGTGCAGCTTTTTCCTGTTTGGCAGGTGAAGGGGAGAACGGGAAGAGTTGGTCGAGAACCGACTTGGTGTCCGGATGTCTGAACACAACCCTTTTAGGTTCGTTAGCTGCCGGAGCCTCTGCTGCCGGTGCTTCAGGAGCCGTTTCAACGACAGGTTCTGCGGGAGTCGCCGGAGCTACGAGAGCCGCTTCGACTACCGGCAACTCTTCGGGAGCGCCTTCAACTACAACCGGAGGTAATAAGGGCTTTTCTACAGCTACTTCCGTAGTGACAGTCTGAGGAGTTTTCGAAACTTTCACTTCGTCCGTCTGATTAGCCGGAGCAACTGCACCAGCTACTTTTTCCTTCTTTTCAATACGTACTCTTTTCTTACGCTCAGGTTGTTCCTTTTTTTCTGCAACTACAGCTGCCTGCTTTTCTTCAACGGGTTGTGTGGCTTTAGGGGCTACAACCTCGGTTGTTTCTGCTTTTGCAACTTTCGGTTTGCTTTCAGCCTTCGGTGCTTTTGCAGCAGCCGTTTTAGAAGGTTTCTTTGCTTTTGTCTGCTTTTCAGCCTTCTTAGCTTCTTTTTCTTTCTCCTTTTCTGCCTGTAGACCTGCGTATGAGATAGCCTGTTCATCAAGAATGCGATAAACAAGTTCTTCTTTTTTCAAAGAACTTATTTTCTTAATTCCCAACTCTTCCGCTATACTCTGCAATTCAGGAAGGAGTTTTTCATTTAGTTCTAGAATGTTATATTTCTGCATATTGAGAAGTGAGTAATAAAAACGGCGCACGATAAAAGATTGTACAATACGTGCCTTCCGCTATCATTGTATCTTAATAGTTTTTGATAATAAAAATTTCAATGTAAAACCGGATTGTTTAGCTAATTTGAATCATTAGTAACACATCTGCGGAGCAAATCTTTGCAAATGTAAGAACATTTTTAATTATTCTATTATTTTTGTCGAAAAAAAATTCACAACCAGCACACTCTTAGTCGTTTTGTCGATACAATAACGATTGTCAGAGCGCTCTCCCACAATCCAGAGGATGTTTTCACCGCTACAAAGGAGCCATGTCTGCTCTTTGTCCATGCGGCTGAATTTATGATCTGAGAAATAATCGCTCAGTTTCTTACGGCCTTTCATTCCAAAGGGAATAAACCAATCACCTTCTTTCCATTTACGAAGTGTCAGAGGAAACGAGAGTTTGTCGTAATCAAAATAGGCGATATGTTTATCCTTCCGGAAACAGAAGTCAGTAGTAATAACAGATTTAAAGAAAGAAAGTTCAACCGGACCCCGCCAGATCTCTTCTACGATATCATCCGCAGTAAAAGTATATTCCTGCTCTTCTTCTTTCTTTACAGGCGAAAGCAGCAGATATTCACGGTCTTTCAGCAAACGATAGTCGGGTGAGTAAAACATTTTGCCCGATTCTCCCGTTAGCGAACGGAACACATCGTCGGCCACCTGCCGGGTAAAACCGTAAGGTTTCAGCAATTCATACAGGATCGTTGCCGGCGAAGGATACTCCATCAGGCGGGCAATCGGGATACGGAAATCTTCTTCCAACAATTCCCGGCGCGCCTTTTCCACCACATGCAGATAGATTGCCTCTGTTTCGGCCAGATGATCGGCTGTACGCGCAATAGCAGCTTTTACGGAAGGATTCAACTCTTCCAGCAAAGGAAGTACACGCAGACGGATAAAGTTACGTGTATAGGCATCCGACAAGTTCGTGCTGTCGGTTACATAAGATAGCCGCTGTTCAACAAGCCAATCCAGTATCTCGCTACGGCTGACAGCCAGCAAAGGACGCACCACATAACCATTTTTAGGCCGGATCCCTCCCAACCCACGGATTCCTGTGCCACGGACCAGGTTCATCAATACGGTTTCCACACTGTCGTCGCGATGATGGGCCACGGCAATCGCTTGTGCACCCAAACGCAGCCTCATCTCTTCAAACCAGTTATAACGCAGTTCTCGGGCCGCCATCTCGATAGAAAGATGATGTTCGGCTCCATAAGCCGTTGTATCAAAATCTATTTTATAGAAAGGAACATCCAGTGTACATGCCATCTCCCGGGCAAACTGTTCATCGCGGACAGACTCGTCGCCGCGCAGATGAAAATTACAATGCAGGGCGACACAAGGATAATCGAGCTGCACAAGCAAAGCAAGCAAGGCAACCGAATCGGCTCCCCCGCTCAAACCAACCAGCACAGGCCCGTCACCGGACAGCAACTGTTGTTTCTCTATGTATGCACGGACAATATTTCTCATTGGTACAAAAAAATCAGGCACGGATTACACAGATTCCACAGTCTAATCAAATAAGAACCGTGTTAATCCGTGTAATCCGTGCCTTAAAAATTATATATGCAATTTTAATCTTCTATACCTGCCAGTTCCGGGTCGATCATGATACGTCCGCAATATTCGCAAACGATCACTTTCTTACGCAACTTGATATCCATCTGTTTCTGAGGCGGAATCTTGTTGAAGCAACCACCGCAGGCATCACGCTGGATATAAACGACAGCCAAACCGTTGCGGGCACCTTTACGGATACGCTTGAATGCAGTCAGCAAACGGGGTTCGATTGTTGTTTCCAGTTTTTTAGCCTTTTCGCGCAGTCTTTCTTCTTCCTGCTTTGTTTCAGAAATGATTTCTTCCAGTTCGCTTTTTTTCTGAACCAGGTCAGCCTTACGGCCGTCCAATCTTTCGGAAAGCTGGGCAATCTCTTCTTTCTTATGGTTAATCGCTTCGCCGAATTCGCGGATCTTCTTTTCAGAAAATTCGATTTCAAGTCCCTGGAATTCGATTTCCTTTGACAGGTTATCAAATTCGCGGTTGTTGCGCACGTTATCCAGTTGCGATTTATATCTCTCGATCAGTCCGGTAGATTCTGTAATTCTGTGTTTCTGTTCAACAACAGCACTCTCATAATCCTGGATCTCCGACTGATAGTTCTGAAGACGGGTTTCCAATCCTGCAATCTCATCTTCCAGGTCCTGAACTTCCAGGGGAAGCTCTCCACGAAGCGTTTTGATCTTATCAATTTCAGTCATCATCGTCTGAAGTTGATAAAGCGTAGAAAGCTTTTCTTCAACTGTATACTCTTTTTCAGCTGATTGTTTATCTGTAGCCATTCTATAAATATTTTACCGGGTTTGAATTAACATTCGAAAAATGTACGGCAAAGGTAGGGAATTTTTTCGATATTATGTTATAAAAGATATCTTTTGTACATACTTCGGATTCATAATGACCTATTACAGCCAGCAGAATACGATCCTCTACATCATAAAAGTCATTGTATTTGGCCTCACCTGTAATGAACACATCCGCACCGTAGGCTATCGCATCTTTTATCAGGAATGCACCACTGCCGCCACACAAGGCAACTTCACGTATCGGCTTGCCTGTAAAGGCCGAATGCTTCACGCAACCGACCTGAAAGAGGTCTTTTATCCGTTGCAGAAAAACCAACTCGTCCTCTTCTTCGGGCAACTCTCCCACTACCCCCGAACCAACCTGATCCCAGGTATTATTCAAAGGATAGAAATCGAACACTGGTTCTTCGTACGGATGGACCGAAAGTAGGGCGCGGGTAATCGTCGATTTACGAAAAGCGGGTAATATCGTTTCGATGCGAATTTCGCGCTCCACATGCAACTCTCCCACTTCACCACAAAACGGATTTGTACCCTCTCCGGCACGGAAAGTTCCCTTACCTGCCAGATTGAAACTACATGAATCGTAAGCACCAACAGTACCGGCACCGGCATTGAACAAGGTAGTCCGTACCAACTCCGCATACACCTCGGGCACGAAAGTAACCAGTTTCAGCAAGGCTCCCTTCTGAGGACTCAGCACACGTACATTTTCCAGTCCGATCAGTTCCGCCAAACGGAAGTTAACGCCTCCGGCAGCATTATCGAGATTGGTATGGGCTGCATAGATCACCAGATCATATTTGCATGCCTTTATCATACACCGCTCGATATAAGTGGAACCGGTCAACGACTTGAATGCTTTAAAGGCTAAAGGATGATGTGAAATAATCAGGTTACACCCCGTTTCTATCGCCTCGTCGACCACCTCCTCGGTAACGTCCAGGCAAAGAAGCGCACCGGTGGCAAGCTGGTTCACATCACCTACCTGTACACCAGCATTATCAAAGCTTTCCTGCAATGGCAACGGAGCGTATTGCTCCAATTCTTTCAGAACATCCTTTATCCGTATCATAACAATAATTTATCAATTTGCCAAAATGCCAATGTGCCAATTATGAGGTTACCTTCTTCATTGGCACATTGGCACATTTTCATATTTGCTCATTATTTATCTTCAGACACAATTCATCCAGCTGCACGTCGTCGATTACAGACGGAGCATCGAGCATGACATCGCGGCCTGAATTGTTTTTCGGGAAAGCGATACAGTCGCGGATTGAATCGAGACCGGCAAATAAAGACACCCAACGGTCCAGACCATAAGCCAGACCTCCGTGAGGCGGCGCACCATACTTGAAAGCATTCATCAGGAAGCCGAACTGAGACTGTGCTCTTTCTTCGGTGAATCCCAACAACTGGAACATCTTATCCTGCAATTTGCTGTCATGGATACGGATAGAACCTCCACCCACTTCAACACCATTGATAACCATATCGTAAGCATTAGCACGTACGGCACCCGTATCGCTATCCAGCAACGGAATATCTTCCGGCTTCGGAGAGGTGAATGGATGGTGCATAGCATAGAAACGCTGATCTTCTTCGCTCCACTCGAACAGAGGGAAGTCAACCACCCACAGGCAAGCAAACTTGTTCTTATCGCGCAATCCCAACTGACTTGCCACTTCAAGACGCAATTCGCAAAGCTGTTTGCGGGTCTTCATCACATTATCGCCTGAAAGGATCAGGATCAGGTCGCCCGGTTTTGCACCGAAGGCTTCCTTCATCTGTTGCAATGTTTCCTGTGTATAGAATTTGTCTACGCTCGACTTCACGCTGCCATCGGCTTCTACGCGGGCATATACCATACCCTTCGCTCCTACCTGCGGACGTTTAACGAATTCAGTCAGCGCATCCAGTTGTTTACGTGTATAGGTTGCTGCCCCTTCTGCACAGATACCGCCAACATAAGCAGCATCATCGAATACAGAGAAACCATGACCTTTCATAATATCCATCAATTCGACAAACTTCATACCGAAACGCAGGTCGGGTTTGTCGCTACCATAATATTTCATTGCATCGTGCCAGGTCATGCGCTGGAACGGCTCTTTAATTTCGATGCCACGGATTACCTTGAACAGGTGCTTTGCCATACCTTCAAAGATATTCAGTACATCTTCCTGCTCAACGAAACTCATTTCGCAGTCGATCTGTGTAAATTCCGGTTGACGGTCGGCACGCAGGTCTTCGTCGCGGAAACATTTCACGATCTGGAAATAACGGTCGAAACCGGAAACCATCAGCAACTGCTTCAAGGTCTGCGGTGACTGCGGTAATGCATAGAACTGTCCCGGATTCATACGTGAAGGAACAACGAAGTCGCGGGCACCTTCGGGAGTTGAATTTACCAACACCGGAGTTTCCACTTCCAGGAATCCCTGTTTATCCAGATAGTTACGAACTTCGAAAGCCATGCGGTGGCGCAGTTCCAGATTCTTACGAACGGCATTACGGCGCAAATCCAGGTAACGGTATTTCATACGCAGGTCATCTCCGCCATCCGTTTCATCTTCGATCGTGAAAGGAGGAGTTGCTGCTGCATTCAGTACATTCAGTTCCGAAACAATCAGTTCGATATCCCCTGTCGGAATATTTTTGTTCTTGCTGGAACGTTCTCTGACAGTTCCTGTTACCTGAATCACATACTCACGACCCAGCTTGTTTGCTTTTTCACAAAGATCAGCATCTACTTCCTGGTTGAATACCAGCTGGGTTATACCATAACGGTCACGAAGATCGACAAACGTCATACCGCCCATCTTACGAGTTCTCTGCACCCATCCGGCTAAAGTAACCACCAGACCTTCGTCTGCCAGGCGCAAGTTTCCACATGTTCTTGTTCTATACATCTTTTTAAAGATTTATTTGTTTTAATTCCATGAATCAAAAGTATACATACAATGTACCTGTAAAATACTATTGTACTCTACGCGCAGCCGGTCTGCAAAGATAATACTATATTCATTAACTGTAATATTTTCATTGAAATTAAAAGAAAAACAGGATAACCTAACTAAAGATACTTGTAATTACTCAACACAAAACAACTGTCATACTATCATAACACAAACCTCATCAATTGATATTCAAAGCCATGCATCGTATGATAGTTTAGATGATACGGATCGACACAACCATCATACTATCATAAACACACCTATATTTTATCATGCAGTATATTGTTTATTTTCAACAACATAACGACCCATTTACGCTGAGACCCGGGTCTGTTTTCCCTTTACACCCGGGTCTCAGCACAGTTCAAACCCGGGTGTAAAAGGCACTCAAATAGGGGTCTCAGAGAAATAATCCGCTTATTCTTCGCAAAAAAAGCTATAACATCACTAAAAAAAGAAGCATATATAATGTAAAATAGCTCACCGACAATACATTCAGGCACCTTATATTTTCGATAAACAGGAAGATATGATAGTTAAATGAGGATTATGACAGTTGCCATGATAGTTATTTCAAACAACTATCATAGATATACACATTGAGATTCAATCAATATAAAAGAAAAATGAGAGTATGACAGTTTATTTGTAAAAAACTAACCAGGAAAGAAAAGTTTGGATAATATATCATATAGATTAAAAAATAAAAAGAGAACCAACCAATTCGTTGATTCTCTTTCTTGTCGGGGTACCAGGATTCGAACCTGGGACCCCCTGCTCCCAAAGCAGGTGCGCTAACCGGACTGCGCTACACCCCGTTTTGCAACCCCTTTATTGTCGATTGCGGTGCAAAGGTAAGTATTTATTTTTATCCACCAAATATTTCGTGTTCTTTTTTAATTGATTATTTTCGCATCTGTTTAATTACAAGATTTAAAGGAAAGGAGGTGAAACAGCAGAAAGAAGGACAAGCAGACATGAACATATTGCTAGCCAATATGTTATAATATAAACGTATCAACATTAAAAATAGTATGATAATTGCCTATACACGAACATATTCAAACAAGCAACAAAGTGACAATCAAAAAAATGCGATTGAACAGTTTGCCGCGAACAATAACATGACTATAGACAAATGGCATAAAGATACACGAACAACATCCTCACGACATAAGAACAGGCTTGAAGATATTATAAAAAATATGGAGGCCGGCGATACATTAATTGTAGCCGATGTCACACGCCTGAGCCGGAGGTTGATGGAAATTATGCATTTGATATTATTATGTATTGAAAAAAAGATCACTCTTTACTGTCTCAAAGAAGGGTATACTTTTGAAAACAATGTCGACAGCAAAACGTTAGCATTTACTTTTGGGCTCGTCTCGGAAATTGAAAGCAAACTAATTTCGACACGGACAAAAGAATCGCTGGAAATTACCAGAAGCCGGGGCACAACCCTCGGACGCCCGAAAGGTACTCCCAAAATGGACCACCTACTTGCGCAGAAAGAACAGATAGAAAAGGAACTCAACGAAGAAAATGCTACGTACGCCGAACTGGCCGAGTATTACCAGGTATCGCTCAGTAGCTTTAAAAAATTTGTCAGAGACAATATTCCGCCGTCACTTCCCGGACGAAAAAGAAGGGGAAGAAAACAGGCTGAGTAGTACAAATAAACGAAGGGGAATTGAAACAAATCGACAGGCTTACGTTTCAATTCCCCTTTTTATTAATATCTGTCAGAGATATTATTTTTCTATCCGGATACGGGCGTCTACCGCAAATAATCCCCGGTCGGTTGCAACCAGCGGGTTAATATCCATTTCTTTTATTTCAGAAGCAAAACGAAGCAAAGTTGAAAGACGGACTATAATGTCTGCATATTGTTGCTCGTCGATACCTTTCTGCCCGCGTGTTCCTTTAATAATCGGGTAACCACGCAAAGAACGAATCATTGAAAAGGTCTCATCATAGGATAACGGAGCCAGACCGTAAGAAACATCTTTCAGTACCTCAACAAAAATACCTCCCAGACCGCAAAGGATTACATGACCGAAGCCTTCCTCATACTTCGCCCCGAGGAACAACTCCTGCCCTTTCAGCATAGGCTGTACCATAATTGCCGTCACATCCGGCAGGCGCATCATACGTTCAAACTCAAACAACAAGTGCTCCTCACTGCGGATATTCAGGGCAACACCGCCAATATCACTTTTATGTACAGGACCGACTACCTTTGCCACAACAGGGAATTTTACACGTTTTGCAAAAGCAATCAACTCGTCTTTGTCGGTCGATGTAAACTCTTCCACCAATGGGATATTGGCAGCACCCAGCAGTGTACGAACCTGTTCGGGAGCCAGATAACCGTTGGATGGCAACTGGTCGATGATACGACGCACTTCGGGCACATTGACACCATATAATTGTATATCGGTACTCATCGGCTTCGGCGTATTGATCACACGGGAAAGAGCCGTACCCAAAGTCACCTCGTCCGAGAAATTCACATGTCCCTTTTTCACAAAGCTGCGCACTTCCGGGCCGGCAGTTACGATAGAAGGCAATACCGGGAAGATTGGTTTCTTACACTCTTCCATCTTTTTATGAAGCACTTCGTATGTATCATATAGTTTCACCAGACCGGGACTTCCGAAAATAACCATCATCAAATCGACTTCCTCAAACTTATTCTCACAGAAGTCTATTGCCGTAGCCAAATGCTCCGGTGTTCCCGTTCCGATAATATCAATCGGATTGCTAACGGCTGCTCCGGGATATAACTTGGATTTCAACTCGGTCGCTATCGGACCTTCCAGATTGGGAACGTTCAGACGGCCTTTGGAAAGAGCATCCGCCAACATGACAGCAGGGCCTCCGGCATGTGTAATGATTGCACAGTTTTTTCCTTTTACTTCTTTCAGGGTGAAAATACAGGCAACTGTCGTTAGCTCTTCACGGCTGAAACAGCGTACGATACCGGCTTTACGGAACAGAGCCTCCACAGCCGAATCCGAACTGGCAATCGCACCGGTATGCGAGGAAGCAGCACGCTTGCCCGATTCAGTGCTTCCAGCTTTGATGGCTGCGATATGACAGCCTTTGCGAATCAGCGAAGCGGCATGATACAATAATTTATCGGGATTTTTAATCTGTTCGATATAAAGCATCTTGATTTTGGAATCGAGTACAGGATCAAAGTTACGGTCCATATACTCAATCACCTCCTCTACCCCAATCTGCTTGGAGTTGCCAACCGACCATACAGAGGAGAAACGCAAGCCTTTTGTCAATGCCGATTCAATGATGAAAAGCGCCGTACCGCCGGAACTGGAGACGAAGTCGACTCCGTCGGGATGAAATTCGGGGATAGGCTGTGTAAACACTCCATGAAAATTCATATTCATCAGTCCGATACAGTTCGGGCCAATCATGGAAGCACCTGCTTCGTTCACACTATCCAGCATCTGATTTTCGAGTACAGCCCCCTCGTGGGTCTCTTCGCCAAAGCCGGCGGAAACCACGATAAATGCTTTTACATTCTTCTGTTTAGCCAGGATATCAACTGCTTCGGGACACGAAGAACCGGGAATCGATATGATAGCCATTTCCGTATCCGGAATATCCTGCACGGAATGATACGATTTCAGACCTTGCACGTCGTCTTCCCTGGCATTCACGACATACAGTTCTCCTTTATATTTGCCATCAAGGAGATTTCGTACCAAACGCCCGCCCGGCTTGTGTACATTATTTGAGCCGCCTACTACGACTATGCTCTTCGGGTCGATTAATTCTCGGTTAATCATAACATTTTGATTATTTTGATTCAATGAACAGGAACAAATATAGCTTTTTTATCCATTTATCCATCGAAACAGGGGTTATTTATTTACATTTTGCACATTCTGAGCACAACCAGTCGCACCAGGCATCCATGCCGTCCCCTTTCGTTGCCGACACTTCAAACACCTGCAAATGGTGGTTCACCTTTAAAGCATTACTCTTCAAGGTCTCTATATCGGTATTCAGATAGGGTGCCAGGTCTGTCTTATTGATTACGCAAACATCGGCTTCTGCAAAGATGTGCGGGTATTTCAACGGCTTATCGTCACCTTCGGTCGTGCTAACGATAACAACTTTCTTTGCTTCGCCCAGGTCGAACATGGCAGGACAAACAAGGTTGCCGACGTTCTCTATGAAAAGTATCGAATGATCGGCCGGCGCCAGATGTTTGACTGCGTGATTCACCATATCAGCTTCCAGATGGCAACCGGTCCCGGTGTTGACCTGGAAAACGGGGATATCCAGTGCGGCAATGCGGTCGGCATCATTAGAAGTCTGCTGGTCTCCCTCGATGACATACAAAGGGAGTTTGCCTTTCAGGCGGCGCACGGTTTCCTCCAGCAACGTAGTCTTTCCGGAACCGGGCGAACTCATCAGGTTCAGGCAGAAGATTTCCTTTGCCTCAAAATAACCGCGGTTGCGCTCCGCCAGCAGATTGTTCCGCCGGAGTATATCCTGTTCAAGAGTTATTACCTTATCCTCATCGTGATGGTGATGATGATGTTCATGGCCATGTTCATGATGATGGTCGTGTTCGTGATGATGATGGTGTTCTCCACACCCGCAAGTTCCACACATAAGCGTTTTGTATTTATTATTTAATAACAATAGATTTTACACGAAGTTCTTTTCCTTTAATGATTTTAACACAATAGGAACCGCATGCCGGGCAAGGCGTGAATAGAGTCTCCATCGGAAAAGTCAGCCCGCAACCGGTACACATGCCCTCGCCGTCAATGATATGGCGGACAATCGAAGCATGTTCGAGCAGGGAACCTTTCACAGCACTTTCCAGTGCGAAATCAAGCGTATACAATTCCACACCCGCCAAGCGGCCGATTTCCAGTTCCAGTTCCTCGACGGCTTCCGAATGACGGCTGCGTGCCTGCTCTTCGGCCAGTTCTACGATACTTTGTGCAATAGACATTTCGTGCATAATCAGTCTTTTTTATTCCGGGAAGCGGCAATAGCCAGCTGGCCGACGGCAACTCCCCCGTCATTACATGGTATACAGCCCGGAACATACAACGGGATGCCTTTTGCGGCAAATAAACATTGTAACTGTTCCGTCAACCTTTTATTTTGAAAACAGCCGCCGGAGATAACCACGCGGGTCGCTCCGGTCTGTTGCAGATGGCGTGCGGCCTCGTCGAGCAGCAGGAAAGCCATCGTATTATGGAACCGGGCAGCCAAGTCACCGACGGAGACTCCGGAAGCCCAATCGTTCAACAGTCCCTCAAACAAGGGACGGAAGGATATAACACCTTCCTTTATTATAACCGGATAACGCGCCGACTGTTCACTGCCGGCTGCCTGCTCCAGATTTACAGGAGCCTCGGCCTGATGGGTCGACACGTCGCACAACCCCAAGAGGGAGGCGACGGCATCAAACAGCCGGCCGGCACCCGACGTATAGGGCGTATTGACGCCTCTCTCCATCATCGTCATCAGCAGGCGGATTTTATCCGCACCCACCCGTTCAGGAAAGCTTTCCGGGAAACGGGCGGAATCTCCCCAATAATGCCACAGATAAGCGACGGCCATCCGCCAGGGTTCCACAGCCGCCTTATCGCCACCGGGCAGCGGGACATATTCAAAATGCGAGAGACGGCGGTACTCTTTGCGGTCGCAGAGGAAGAACTCACCTCCCCAGACCTTTCCGTCGTCACCCAGCCCCGTCCCGTCCAGGACGATGGCAACCACTTTCTCATGCAAGCCATATTCCAGCATGCAGGCTGCCGCGTGGGCGTGATGATGTTGTATTTTCAGCAAAGGCAATCCGGTACGTGCGGCAATGCGCTCCGCTTCCTGCGATGAGAGATAGTCAGGATGCATATCGCAGACCAGTAGAGAAGGGGTGAAACGGAAAAGATGCCGGAAGCGGTCCAGCGATTCCGTGTAGAAGCTGAATGTCTCCCAGTTCTTCAGGTCGCCGATATACTGGCTTTGCAGAATGGTATCCCCTTTTCCCAGGGCAAACGTATTTACTTTCTCCGCACCGAAAGCCAGGATACCTTCCACGGGAATGTCGGCAAAGAAAGGCTCCGGTACATAGCCGCGCGAACGGCGCACCAGGCAAGGTTGCCCGCCGCAAACCTGAAGGACTGAATCGTCCACCCGGTTATGAATATCCCTGTTATGATGAAGCAGGAGAGCGACCTTTCCGGACAACTGCTCCACGGCTTCGTCCGGAGTTATGGCAATAGGGTAATCGCTCAGGTTACCACTTGTCATCACCAAGGCCGGTGTGTCGAGGGCGGCAAACCAATCCTCATGCAACGGCATATAAGGCAACATACAGCCCAAGGTCCGCATGCCGCGGTTTATATCGTCCGCCAGTGCTTTCTTTTGTTTCAGCAAGACAATCGGGCGACGCCAGGAAGACAGACAGTCTTCTTCGACCGGGCCCGCCTCCGCATAATGCCGTAAATGTCCCATATCGCGGAACATGACGGCAAAAGGCTTGCTGTCGCGCTGCTTTATCGCCCGCAAACGTGCCACCGCTTCCCCGTTCAGGGCATCACATATCAGGTGATAGCCACCAATGCCTTTCGCCGCTATCACTTCTCCTTCACGAAGCAGGCGGACGGACAGGTCCAGCAACTTATCATACTCCTTTATCTTTACATTATTATATATGGCATAATAGAAAGGCCCGCAATGATTACAGGCCACAGGCTGCGCATGGAAACGGCGGTCGCTTACCGTCGTGTATTCCCTCCGGCAGTCGGGACACATGGCAAAGGCGGCCATCGTGGTCTGCTTCCGGTCGTAAGGCAAATCACGGATGATGGAGAAACGGGGGCCGCAATGCGTACAGTTGATAAAAGGATAACGCAGGCGATGCGGCTGCCTCATCCAGTCGGAAAGGCATTCGGGGCAAACAGCGATATCGGGCGCTACCTGCGTCACCTCCTCCGAATCGGAACGGCTGGGTGCAATCATAAAATCCGGATAATCCGTATCTGCAACGTCGGCTTCTTCCCATTGAACACTATGGATCGAAGCAACTGCCGGATGCTCATTTCTGATCCGGGAAATAAACAGTTCCCGCTGCTCCGGAGTCAGGATCGCACGGATCGACACTCCGTTATTTCGGTTACCGACCTCTCCTTTTATCTTCATCTCATTTGCTATACGATAGATAAAAGGACGAAAGCCAACGCCTTGCACTAACCCACGGATTGTCAATATCGATATTCTCACACTGTTTGTTTTACTATGCTCACAAATATAGAGGGTTTAAGTTTAACAAACAACCGAACCCGGCAACAATAGAGATAACTTTTATCTATAAATTAATAGATAATATGTATCATTTAACACACCTTTTCCCAAACATATTGCCTACTTTTGGAGTTGTTAATAAAAAACAAATCAGCTTATGTGTCTGGCAATACCTGGTAAAATTATAAGCATAGACCGTTCCGAGCCTGAGCTGGCCATGGCCAGAGTCGACTTTAGCGGCATCACCAAGAACATTTGCATCCAATGGGTCGATGTGACGGAAGGCGATTATATCCTTGCCCATGCCGGAATGGCGATCTCAGTAGTGAATGCACAAGAGGCAGAGGAAACACTGGAAGATTTAAAGAAACTCCAACGCTTATGAAGTACGTCGATGAATATAGAAATAACGAACAGGTACAGGCACTCCTGCGGGCTATCCGAAAGGTAACGACCCGGCCGTGGCACATCATGGAGATATGCGGCGGGCAAACACATGCCATTGCCCGTTACCGCCTGGAAGAGATGCTGCCACAGGAAATCCGGCTACTTCACGGGCCGGGATGCCCGGTTTGTGTGACTCCGGTTAGTCTGATTGACCAGGCACTTGAACTGGCGAGACAATCCGATATTATTCTGGCTTCGTTTGGTGATATGATGCGTGTGCCGGGCACAAAAGAAGATTTATTGCAGGCAAAGGCACACGGCGCAGATGTTCGAATGCTTTATTCCCCGCTCGATGCGGTCGAACTGGCGGAAACAAATCCGAAGAAAGAAGTTGTCTTTTTCGCCATTGGCTTTGAAACAACCGCCCCTATTCATATGATGGCGTTAAAAGAGGCACAACGGCGAAAGTTAAGCAATTTCTCGTTACTCACGTCACTGTTCACAGTTCCTCCGGCCATAGACGCGATTCTTTCGGACCCGGGAAGTAAGGTAGACGGATTTCTGACCGCCGGACACGTCTGTGCCATCACAGGAAACTCAGCTTACCACAAGCTAGCCGAACAATATAAAACACCGATGGTTGTGACAGGCTTCGAGCCGGTCGACCTGCTATACGGCATTTATCGTTGCCTGCTCCAGTTGGAAGGCGGAAGCCACGTTGTCGAGAATGCCTACCGGCGTGCCGTCCCCGAAACGGGCAACCCGCCCGCCCGCGCATTGATGGACGAAACGCTCGAGGCATGCGACCAGGAATGGCGGGGCATCGGCATCATTCCCCACAGCGGTTTACGATTAAAGAAAACATATGCAGCCTACTCCTCCCGGGAGAAATTCCCATTCCATCCGAATGGAACAGAAATCCCATCCGAATGTATTGCCGGAGACATCATGCGGGGCGTAAAGCACCCCGCCGACTGCCCTTTCTTCGGAAAGGGTTGCTCGCCGGAACGCCCGAAAGGTGCACCGATGGTTTCGTCGGAAGGAGTTTGTGCGGCTTATTATAAATATAATGTATGAAGAACGAAGATTTTAACTGCCCGATACCGTTGAACGATACCGACTGTGTGCTGATGGCGCATGGCGGTGGCGGGAGGATGACGCATCAACTGATAAGTAACATCTTCTATCCCGTCTTCCGCAACCCGTTACTGGAACAGGACCACGACGGCTGTGTATTTCCCGTTCAGGAAGGGCGCATGGCATGCTCGACCGACTCTTTCGTGGTCGACCCGATTTTCTTTCCCGGAGGGGATATCGGCGACCTGGCGGTGAACGGGACGGTGAACGACCTTGCCTGCTGCGGTGCCCGTCCGCTTTACCTCACAGCCGGGTTCATACTCGAAGAGGGCCTGCCGCTTGCCGACCTGCAACGCATCGTGCAGTCCATGAGGAAAGCGGCCGACAAAGCCGGCGTGCAGATTGTCGCCGGTGATACCAAGGTGGTGGAACGCGGCAAATGCGACAAACTCTTTATCAATACCAGCGGCATCGGAGTCGTCGCCGAAGGCATCCGCATCGCCCCCGACCGCGTACAACCCGGAGACGCAGTGATTTGCAGCGGTTCCATCGGAGCGCATGGCATCACCATCCTTTCCGCCCGCGAAAGCCTCGGATTCGAAACAAATCTGAAAAGTGATACCGTTTCGTTAAACAATATGCTCTCCCGATTGTTAAAAAATATAGAGGAAGTCCATGTGCTCCGTGACCCGACACGTGGCGGGGTGAGCGGAACACTGAACGAAATTGCGAAAGCGGCCAACGTTGAAATCATACTGGACGAAGCGGCCCTCCCCATCCCCGATGCCGTAAGAGGCGCTTCTGAGATACTGGGACTCGACCCGCTGTATGTCGCCAACGAAGGGTTGGTGCTGGTCATCCTCCCCGAAGCACTGGCGGAAGAAGCACTGGCCGTCATGCACAGTTTCCCGGAGGGAGAAAAGGCTACCGTCATCGGACGGGTGGAAAAGAAAGGCAACGCAGTGGTGAAGATGAGGACACTTTACGGCAACTACCGGATAGTCGATATGCTGAGCGGCGAACAACTGCCGCGTATCTGCTGAAATTTCCGATCATCGGAAGAGCGTTATTCCGACTATCGGAAAAGCACTGTTCCTACCATCGGAAGAGTGTTGTTCCGACTATCGGAAGAGTACTGTTCCAGTCATCGGAAGAAAACAAAGAAACCAATAAATTACGAAAATATGGATAACAAAAGACCAACCGTCTACGAGGAATGCCGGCAGAAAGGCATCTCCCGAAGGGATTTCCTGAAATTCTGTACCACCATGGCCGCCTTTATGGGATTGGAAGCCTCCGGTGTCGCCCAGGTTGTCAACGCGCTCGAAACCAAGCCGCGCCTGCCGGTCATCTGGCTTCACCTGCAAGAATGCACCTGCTGTACGGAATCGTTCATCCGTGCCGCCCACCCTATCGTGGCGACCCTGCTTCTCGACAAAATCTCACTCGATTATACGGAAACCCTGATGGCTGCCGCCGGCGAACAGGCCGAAGCTGCCAAGGAAGAGACCATGAAGAAATATAAAGGTGAATACCTGCTTATGATTGAAGGTTCGATTCCGACGAAAGACGAAGGTTATTGCTGTGTCGGCGGCAAAAGCGCCCTGCAAATCACCCGCGAGGCTGCCGAAGGCGCCAAAGCCATCATCGCCTGGGGAAACTGCGCATGCGCCGGTTGCGTGCAGGCGGCCAACCCGAACCCGACCGGGGCAAAAGCTATTCATAAAGTTATCAAAGGGAAACCTATCATCAATGTACAAGGCTGTCCGCCAATCGCCGACGTCATGGCAGGTGTAATCATCTATATGTTGACATTCGAGCGTATGCCGCAACTCGACGGGCTGGGACGTCCGCAGATGTTCTATTCACGCCGCGTGCACGACACCTGCTACCGCCGTGCCAACTTCGATGCCGGCCTCTTCGTGGAGAGCTTCGACGACGAGAACGCCAAGCATGGGTATTGCCTCTACAAAGTGGGATGCAAAGGGCCGAGTACCTACAACTCCTGCGGTATCATCAAATGGAACGAAGGGACGAGCTACCCCATCCAGAGCGGTCACCCCTGCCTCGGTTGCAGCGAAGAAAACTTCTGGGACAACAGCCCGTTCTATAAACGGATGCCCGACGTACACGGATTCGGCATCGAAGCGACAGCCGACCAGATTGGCCTTGCCTTGGGAGCCGCGACAGCAGCCGGCATCGCCGTCCATGCCGTAGCCACCAACATCCGGAAGAAGAAACTTATCGACAACGAAGAACCGGAAAGCAAATCTACCATCTAATTAAATTAACAACACCATGTCTGAAAGAATCGTTATAGACCCTATTACCCGTATCGAAGGTCATCTCCGGGTAGAGGCCGCCATCGAAAATGGCAAAATCAAAGATGCATACAGTTCCGGTACGATGGTACGCGGAATCGAAAACATAGTACGCGACCGCGACCCGCGCGATGCCTGGGTGTTCGTAGGCCGTGTTTGCGGCGTGTGTACCTCCATCCACTCGCTTTGTTCGGTCCGCGCCGTTGAGAATGCACTCGGCATCAGTGTTCCGCCCAATGCCGAAATGGTGCGCAACATCATGGAAGCGGTGCTCTACATGCACGACCATACGGTGCATTTCTACCAGTTACATGCCCTCGACTGGGTCGACATTGTCTCCGGCCTCAAGGCAGACCCGAAAGCGGCTGCCCTCCTCGCCCAGCAGCTGTCGCCGTGGCCCAAAAACACGGAAGGCTATTTCACCGAAATGCAAAACAAGCTCAAGAAGTTCGTCGCCAGCGGTCAACTGGGCATCTTCGCCAACGGGTATTGGGGGCACCCGGCCTACAAACTGACGCCGGAGCAGAACCTGATTGCCACCATCCATTACCTCGAAGCATTGGAATGGCAGAAAGAGATTGTAAAAGTACATGCCGTCTTCGGCGGAAAGAACCCGCATCCCAACTTCCTGGTCGGCGGTATGCCGTGCAGCATCGACCTGAACGAGGCGAACGCCATCAATGCCGAACGTCTCGCACTGGTGAAACAGAAGTTGCAGGAAGGCAAGGATTTCATCGACCAGGTGTATATCCCCGATCTCCTGATGATTGCCGGTGTATATAAAAACGAATGGAGCAAGATAGGCGGTGGCGTAAGCAATTACCTTTCTTACGGCGATTTTCCCCTGCATGGATACGCCGGTGTAGAAGATTACATGAGTCCGCGCGGCATCGTCCTCGACCGCGACCTAAGCAAGGTTCATCCGGTAGACGCCAACTCGCCTGAAGAAATCAAAGAATATATCTATCACTCCTGGTACAAATACACCGAAGGCGATAAAGCCGGCCTCCATCCGTACGAAGGAGAAACAAACCTCGAATATACCGGCCCGAAACCACCTTACAAGCATCTGAACGTAGACGATAAATATAGCTGGATTAAAACGCCCCGTTGGAAAGGACATGCTATGGAAGTCGGCCCGCTGGCCCGCCTCGTCGTAGCCTATGCCGCCGGAAAGGAACCGCAGAAAACGGCTGTCGACAATGTGCTGAAAGCCCTCGACCTCCCCGCCTCCGCCCTCTTCTCCACCCTGGGCCGCACCGCCGCCCGCGGCATCGAAACCCAGTTGGTCGCTCAATGGTCGCTCGAATTTTTCGACCAGTTGATGAAGAACCTGGAAAATGGCGACTCGCGCATGGCCAACCCGGTCATGTGGGAAAACGAGAACTGGCCGAAACAGGCACAAGGGGTCGGCCTCTGCGAAGCTCCGCGCGGCGCCCTGGCTCATTTCGCCGTCATCGAGAACAACCGGATGAAGAACTATCAGATGGTAGTCCCGACCACCTGGAACGCTTCGCCGAGAGACGAGAACGGCAACCTGTCACCCTATGAATCAGCCTTGATAGGCACACCGATACACGATGCCAATCAACCGCTTGAAATCCTCCGGACCATCCATTCCTTCGACCCGTGCCTGGCTTGTGCCGTACACCTGTATGACGAGGAAGGGAAGTATGTGCACCAAATGGATACGTTTTAAAAAGTATTACTATGAAAAGTCGTAAGAAACGTCTGAGAGAAGTATACGTATGGGAGTTGCCCGTACGTATTTACCACTGGGTGAATGCATTGTGCATCGTCATACTTTGCATTACCGGGTTTATCATTGCCGACCCTCCGGCCATACTGAATGCTTCGGAAGCCTATTTCAGTTATTGGTTCGGCGTGGTCCGTTTCATCCACTTTGTAACAGCTTTCGTGTTTTTCTTCAACTTCGTGTTCCGCCTGTATTGGGGATTCGTGGGAAACCGCTTTGCCCGCTGGAACAACTTCATCCCGTTGAAAAAATCGCAATGGCAGGAAGTATTGGAGGTAATCAAAGTCGATATACTGATGATAAAGAACAAGCCGGTCGACAGTATCGGGCATAATGCACTGGCGAGCTTAATCTATTTCGGTACGTTCTGGGCCTTCCTGCTACAAAGCATTACGGGTTTCGGGCTGTATGCCAAAATGAGCCAGTCTGCCTTCCCCCAGCTGTTTGCCTGGACCGTCCCGTTGATGGGCGGCGACCTGATGGCACGGCAGATACATCATTTCCTGATGTGGTTCTTCATTCTGTTCGCCATCGTCCATGTATATCTGGTATTCTATCACGACTACATCGAACAGCGCGGTGAAACCTCCTCCATCATCGGTGGCTGGAAGTTCATCGAAGAAGAGATAGCCGACAAGGAAGAAATAACAGAGACAGCCGAAACAATCACGAAGGCGGCAAAGAAAAACAAATGATGGAAAAGAGAACTCTTATATTAGGGGTCGGCAACTTGTTGCTGAAAGATGAAGGGGTCGGTATACACGTCATCCGTGCCCTGGAGAAAGAAACGCTTCCCGCCCACGTCACCCTGATGGATGGCGGGACGGGAGGCTTGCATCTTATCAGCTGGCTCACTGGTTACGACCATATCATCATGGTAGACGCCACCCTCGACAGCAATCCTCCGGGCACCGTCCGCCTCATCTGTCCGAAATACGCCAGCGATTATCCTCCGTTGATGAGTGCACACGAAATAGGTCTCCGCGACATGATTGAAACAATGATTCTGACCGGCGACCTGCCGGAAGTCCACCTGATTGTCGTCTCCGCCGCCAACCTGAACGAGGTCAATATGGAACTGACCCCGGAAGTAGAGGCTTCTATTCCGGAGGTGATAAAGGTTATATGGGGATTGATTTGATTAATCTATTTTCCTACAAATTGCTTAAAGTTAGACGGATTTCGTCTGCAATCCCAAATAGCAACGATTCTTATTGCATCATTCTTACTATAATAGATAAGCTTAAAATGTTTTTCTATAACTAAAGAACGGTAACATATCTGCATATCTTCCCCCAAAGGTTCTATTTTTCCAGCCTCGGGGAAGATCAGTAATGTTTCTGCTTCATCTAAAATCTTATTGAATAAGCGCACTGCTGCCTGACCACTTTTCTTTTTATAATATACAAATATCTGATTCAGATTTCGTCGGGCTTTGGCTGACCAGTCTAAATGTGTTACCATATACGCATTTCTTTACGTAACTCATCAGTTGAATACACCCGCCCGTTGGCAAAATCATCTTCTGCTTCTGCCAACTCCTGTCTTAATTCATTGGAGGAAGATGGGTAATAAGGATATTCTCCAACCTCTTCCCTTCCCAGCGACCGCAAATAATCAACCGCCTGCGAAAGGCGCTCCGGATCGAAGATATTCATCAATTCATTGATTGCTGCCAGCTTCAGGCTGGCGGTATCCTGTGGCAGACCATAAGAAACAGCAGGTTCGGAGACAGGCTGAGACTGTGGAGTTTCGTCTGTGCTATAAGGCTTTGTCGTCATATCGATTATCTTTTTATTGGTGATGGGCAAATATAAGGATTTATAGAGAAACCCTGTTACTCAAGCGCAGAATTAACAGAAAGAATCTGCTAATCCTGCGCCCGAACCGGAAACCCAAGCAACTCAATAAGGAGAGTTGCTATCCTGATATTCCCGGACATTATCCTTATTTACGACAGTGGCCGGCATTACAATCTGTTTTTCCTCAATCGTTTTGCCTTTCAGCACATCATCAGCCAAGTCTATGCATTTGGTAATCATGGATGGCGAATAAAGCGTAGTCGCAACATCCGTGACCGTTGTCGAAAGTATCAATGAGAAGAAAGCCTGCGACCCGCCACAACCGACAACGACCTTGATATCATTGCGGCCGGATTCATTGATGGCCTCGATTACCCCCGATGCCACCTCGTCATCCTGGGCATAAAAAGCATCCACCGACGGGTCATCGGCCAGGATACGGGCTGCGGCTTCCTTGCCGTCAGCGCTTGTATATAATGAAAGGGTCTGTGTAGTCACCTGTGTTGAAGGTGATTTGGATTTCAATTCCTCTGTAAAAGCATCTACACGGGCATCGCTCGACGCTGGGTCTTGTGTAATCTTAAAAGCCACTGCATGACCGGCTCCTTTCGAGGCGACATACTCTGCGGCATTTTTACCGGCAGCCGCATTGTCCCCCTGTACCAACACGGTATAGCCATCAGTCACTCCGTCTTCAAACATAATGACCGGAATCCCTGCCGAGAAAGCGATATCAAGTGCATCCTTGGCAATACCTTCGGGAGCGACCACCAGTATCTGACAGCCTGATTCCACTGCCATACGAATCTGGTTCGCCTGCTGTGTCTTGTCTTTGGCTACATAAGTCGTATAGGTCAGTCCTTTCGATTCCAACTGATTTGTGGCATAATAACTCAGGGCTGTACGCCAACTGTTTGTCTGGCTTTTCAAACAAACTGCCACCTGCGGATGCTGTGCCGGACACGGCTCGTCGTCATCACTGCAAGCCGCAAACAGAATTAGTACAGAAAGGAAAGTACAGGTAATAGTTAATAATCGCCTTAATAAAAATGGTCTGTTCAATCTTGAAAATGTAATCGTTTTCATGTTAGCTAATTTTAATTCATATTATAGATAACTTCAATCAGAAGCCTTACAACAAAAGCGAAACTATACAAAACCGATGCTATTTCCTAAAAACGGCAATAGACAATTCAATAGACAATTGAGACAACAGATAACGGTGGATTGATTTACAGACCTTTCAGAATCGACTCATATAATCCTCCAACGATACGTCTTTGTCCAGCTCTAGCTTTTTCCGCAAACGGAAGCGGGAAGTATTCACACTTGCCCGGTTATTTCCGAGAGCAAAAGCTATTTCTTCCGACGAAAGATTCAGACGAATCAGCATAGCCAGCAACTCATCATTACGGGTCACAGCCGAACAAGCCTTCCGCAACCCCGACAGGAACGACGGATAAAGAAGGCAGAACTGGCGACGGAACTCCTGCTCCTCTTCCGCAGTCAGCAAACGGGGAGAAAGACTGTTAATCACCTCCTGCATCGTATGTTGAGCATCTGCCGTTTCAATCTGCATACGAAGTTCTTCGTTCTTACGGTTCAGATTCTGCCGCTCGGTCAGCATCTGCCGGAGCTGCCCTTCCTTTTCCTCAATCAGCCTTAGAGATTTCTTATGACGCATACTCAGCCAAAGCAGAAAAGCAATGCCCAATAAAAAGGATAAGATGCCAATCAGGATATAATATTGCAGGGTACGTTTCTGCAACTGCAACTCGGAACGCAACAACCGGTTATCCTGCTCCTTTTCCCTTGTTTCATATTTAACCCGGAATTGCGAAATTAATCCGGCATTCCGGCGTTCGGTAAACTGTTGGTTAGCCTGATGAACCATCAGCAGATAGCGGGACGATTCGGCTGGGCGCATTGTTTCTGCATACAGTTTTCCCAGCGCATAATAAACCAGACGCTGCTGATTCACCAATTGGTTCTTCTCTATATAGTCGCAACAGGCCTGATACGCTTCTATGGATAAGGCCGTCTCCCCTACCTCTGCCAACACATCCCCTAACAGGCGGTATGTCAGGACCGACAGGTTGTTCAACGGCTTATCCTTCAACTCTCCGATCAATCGGCGAGCCGAAGCGATTGTCCTTCCGTCCTGCCCTTTCGTCTTACTGACAGCCAGGATACAAGTGTAATTATCATAAAACTCATGATAGAACGAATTTTGAGAATGGTCCGGCATACGAACCTGCATACTGTCCAGCAAAACGGCAGCCTTTTCATATTCCTTGCATTGAAGGGCATAATAAACAGATAAATTATCCACCCGGAGAAAGGCTTCGGGAACACCGCTCCGGTCGGCAGCTTCACGGGCTTTATCAAGATGAAGCATCACTTCCTCTTCCAAACCCCATTCATCGTAAAGCTGGACAACATTTGTCTCGGCAGTACACAATGCGTATGGGTTCTTTTCCCCTTCACCGGAAGCCAACAGAGCTTCATAAGCAGCAAGGGCCTGTTCAAACTCTCCGACCTGCTGATACTGATAAATCAAGTTACCCAGTACAAATATAATCTTCGACTGGTCTTCCAGTGTTTTTATAATCTCAAGGCTCCGTTCGCCACAGGCAATCGCCTTGCGTATTTCGCCAGCCTGGTTATAAATGACGGATGCAATGCCATTATCCACGTAAAGTTGATCATTCTCCCTGCCTTCCTCCTGTCGCGACAAGGCACGGTCTATCAGAGCAACGGCTTCTTCCAGGCGCGTAGCTTCATAGAGGGAATAAGCTATACCGATTTCCACACTACGGGGATAATTCCGTACAAACCAAAGTTTGTTTTCTTTATATATATGACTGAAATAGTCTGCCCCGTCTTTCCGTTGTCCGCCAAAGATATAACAATAGACCAATTGCAGGAATCCTTCGTCCATCAAGGTGGCGACAGATTTTATGTCATCATCCGTTGGTTCCAGGGATATTAATTGCTGATAAACCGATATGGCAGCAGGATAATCCTCCCCTTTTTGCAGTTCACGGGCTTTGTCAAACAACTCTTGCGCATGGCTGTGAGGTCCGGATAATGAATCCGGTTCCAATGTAACCTGATTATTTCGAGATTTATGGTTTCCGCATCCGGACAATATCAAACAAAATACTAAAAGTAAAGTGGTTATTCTACTCATTTCAATAGGCTTAAATTGATTCTGGCTATTCTTCTTTTCCAGAATAATACCACGAATATACCACTTTTTAGATTAGATAAAAAACGTTTAAATGCTCTATTTCAGAATATAATAAAGCATAGCTGCCAGCGCAGAGCCTGCAAGCGGTGCAATTCCGGGTATCCAGGCATATCCCCAGTGACTGCTTCCTTTTCCTTTAATTGGAAGAATCATGTGCATAAAACGGGGAGCCAGATCACGTGCCGGATTGATGGCATATCCGGTCGGACCGCCTAAAGAAAGGCCGATCACCCAGACAGTAAAAGCAACCGGAATGGCGCCGACCGACCCCAATCCTATCGGCAATGTACTATTACTGTCATAGGTTAACTCTCCATCCGTTATATAAAAGACAACGAACATCAGGACAAATGTCCCGACCATCTCTGTCAGGAAATTAATAAGCGGATTACTGATTGCCGGACTCGTACAAAATACCCCCAATTTTATATCCTGGCTATCCGTTACATCAAAATGATCTTTATAAACCAGCCAGACTACCAAAGCTCCGGCTGCCGCACCCAGAAACTGAGCAAGAACATATACCGGAACTTCGCTCCAGGGGAAAGTTCCCCCAATAGCCAGACCTATCGAAACAGCCGGATTGAGATGAGCGCCACTGTACGGACCGGCCACCACAACCCCGATAAAGACACCCAGTGCCCAGGCCGTGGTAATAGCCATCCACCCGGCACCATATCCTTTTGTCTTAGCCAGACAAACATTGGCAACCACACCGCCCCCCATCAGAAGTAGCAACATAGTCCCTATAAATTCTGCCAGAAAAGGTGTCATACTTTTTATATTTCGCTATCCATCGCCCAGTTCATTGTCCGTCCGACCGCCTTATGCCAATCGGAAAGTAAAGCCAAAGCTGTTTCCGGTTTCATCTTGGCTGTGAAGATGGTATCCAGCGACCACTGCTCTTTCAGTTCATCCATATCTTTCCAGTAATTCACTGCCAACCCGGCCAAATAAGCAGCCCCTAAAGCAGTTGTCTCAATTATACTGGGACGGACTACCGGACAGCGGCTGATATCCGCCTGAAACTGCATCAGGAAATTATTCGCAATCGCACCGCCATCCACCCGAATCTCCTTCGGCTTGGCGTGAATATCATTCTCCATCGCGATCAGTACATCATATACCTGATAACAAATACCTTCCAACGCAGCACGTGTCAGATGCGCAGCTGTCGTACCGCGGGTAATGCCAATAATTGCTCCCCGTGCATACTGGTCCCAATAAGGAGCTCCCAAACCGGTCAGTGCAGGTACAAAATAGACACCGCCATTGTCCGGGACCGACTTCGCCATCTGTTCCGTGACCGGAGCATTCGGTATCAACCCGATACCATCACGGAGCCACTGGATAGCTGCACCACCGACAAACACACTGCCTTCCAGTGCATAAGTTACTTTATCCCCCAGCTTCCAGGCAATAGTCGTCAGCAGGTTGTTTTGCGAAAGCACCGGTTTGTCCCCGGTATTTACGATCATAAAACAGCCCGTACCATAGGTCGTCTTCATCATACCTTCTTCCAGACACAGCTGCCCGAACAGAGCCGCCTGCTGGTCGCCCGCCATTCCCGAAACAGGAATACCGGCTTTAAATATCGGGGTAGAAGTCTCACAATAAACCTCGCTGCTGCTCTTCACCTCCGGCAACATGGAAGCCGGGATTGTAAACAGATCAAGCAACTCCTGATCCCATTGCATAGTATTTATATTGAATAACATGGTCCGGGAGGCATTTGTAATATCCGTAATAAACTGTGTTCCCCGTGTCAGCTTCCAGATCAGCCAGGAATCGACTGTTCCAAAGCAAAGTTCACCCCGTTCCGCCCGTTCACGAATACCTTTTACATGATCCAGTATCCATTTCACTTTAGTTGCCGAGAAGTAGGCATCGATGACCAGTCCTGTTTTTTGCTGGATAATATCGGAATAGCCTTCCGCTTTCAGTTCCTCGCAATAATCAGCTGTGCGGCGGTCCTGCCACACAATCGCATTGTAGACAGGAAAGCCCGTCTCACGGTCCCACACAATCGTTGTCTCACGCTGATTGGCAATGCCGATACAGGCAATATGGTCATCCGTCACATCGGCTTTCGCCATCGCTTCCTTGATCGCAAGCGACTGCGTGTACCATATCTCGTTCGGGTCATGCTCTACCCAACCCGGCTTAGGAAAATATTGCTGGAACGTTTTCTGAGAGAGTGTGATGACCTGTCCCTGACGATTAAACAGGATGGCCCGGGAAGTAGTTGTTCCCTGATCAATAGCCAATACATATTTATGTCTGAAATTCATGTTATATCACTTTATAATCTGTAAACCACTTTCCTTTGGAATAAGTTCAGATCTTCTTAAAAAATGAACTCCCGCAAATCTAATAAATTATTCAGATTTGCGGGAGTCTCATATAATCAATCTTGTTTACTATTCAAACATTTTATCAATGCCTCCGGGATCTGCCGGGATATGCTTGCGTTCTTCCTCCGTGATGGTTTTACAGGGATTTGCATATTGCTCCGGAATATCGAAATCTTCCTCTTCCGAATAGCCGAGCGTCTTATCAGCATATACTTTCTGCATGAATAAACCATAGATCGGCAACGCCATACTTGCCCCCTGACCTTCAGACAAACGGTCGAAATGGATGGAACGTTCTTCACCTCCAACCCAGCAACCCGACACCAGACTAGGTGTAAAGGCCATGAACCAACCGTCGGAGTTATTTTGCGTCGTACCGGTCTTACCGCCCATCGGAGCCTTGATGCCATAACGGAAACGGACACGGCTGCCTGTTCCGCCATCGATCACATTCTTCAACATATGAAGCATCTTATAAGAAGCATCTTCCGTCAGCACTTCACTCATCTGTGAATTAAAGGAGGCAATCGTATTTCCATACGGATCCTCGATATGGGTCACATAGATCGGTTCAGCACGGATACCTTTATTGGCAAAAACAGTATAACCGCTTACCATCTCGCCTACCGAAACGTCAGGAGTACCAAGACATATCGAAATTACAGGATCCATCTGATTCTTCAAACCAAAAGAATGAAGCAGACGCACGAAAGTATACGGAGACATCTGGCTCATCAGCCATGCCGTCACCCAGTTATCCGAATTTTGCAATCCCCATTGGATAGAAACACGTTCACCAACCCGCTTGGCGCTGGCATTACGCGGAGTCCAGGGGATACCGTTCTCGTCAAAATATGTATTTTGTACATGCATCATTTCGTCGCATGGACTAAAACCTTCAATCATCGCCAGAGAATAGAGGAACGGCTTGATAGTAGAACCGATCTGACGGCGTCCGCCATTCACCATATCATACTGGAAGTCATTATAGTCGATACCACCCACATAAGCCTTCACATAACCATTACGCGGATCCATCGACATAAAGCCGGTACGCAGGAAACTTTTATGGTAACGGATAGAATCCATCGGCGACATGATCGTATCGACCGGCCCGTTCCAGGAGAATACACGCATATCGACAGGTGTATTGAATACCTTGCGTATCTCATCTTCCTTCTCCCCTGCCTTTTTCATAGCCCGGTAGCGGTCGGTCTGATGCATGGCACGCATCATAATCGTATCCACTTCACCCGGACGAAGATCAATTGAGAAAGGAGCCTGTTTCTTCTTTCTGTTAGCCTGGAAGAAAGAAGGTTGCAAATCTTTACTGAAATGCTCACGAACAGCTTCTTCCGCATACTGCTGCATACGGGAGTCGATCGTCGTATATATTTTCAGACCATCAGTATAAAGATTATAATACTCGCCATCAGCTTTCTTGTTCTTGTTGCACCAGCCATAAAGAGGATTGGTTTCCCAAGCCAGGGAATCTTCATAAAACTGCTGTTTCTGCCAACCTCTGTACGTGCTGCGATCCGGTTTAGGACGAGTCATCAGGATACGCAGATATTCACGGAAGTAAGGAGCCGGACCGTCTTTGTGATCCATACGGGTGAAATGAAGAACCAGCGGCAAGGCCTTCAACGAATCGCATTCGGCACGGGTAATGTAACCAGCTTTCTGCATTTGTTCCAGTACCGTATTACGGCGTCCGCGTGTACGTTCATTCTGACGCTTTGGATTAAAATAAGAAGGGTTCTTACACATACCGACCAAAGTCGCAGCCTCCTCTATCTTCAGATTCTTCGGAGTAGTCCCGAAATAAACCCGGGCAGCCGACTGGATTCCTACCGCATTATACAGGAAGTCAAACTTATTCAGATACATATTAATAATCTCTTCCTTTGTATAATAACGTTCCAACTGAACAGCAATCACCCATTCGATCGGCTTCTGGAAAAGACGTTCCATCAAATTATCTGCATTCGGTGAGAAAAGCTGTTTTGCCAGCTGTTGTGTGATAGTACTACCGCCACCGCCACTTTTCTGCATCAGGATACCGCGTTTTACAACAGCACGGAAAAGTCCCTGAGCATCAATTCCACTATGTTCGGTGAAACGAACATCTTCAGTCGCAATCAAAGCCTTCACCAAATCAGGCGAAAGGTCTCGATAGTTCACATAAATACGGTTATCTTTACTATGCGCATAACTACCCAGCGTCTTTCCATCTGCCGAAATAACCTGGGATGCATATTTATCGATCGGATTTTCTAGCTGTTCTACGGGGGGCACATACCCGATTGAACCATTTACAATAGCTGTAAATACCAGGAACACAGTTCCCACTGCTGCAACGAACAGTACCCAAAATGAAATTATAATGCCTTTTGTAATCTTAGATGCCATCTTTATTATTCACTTAGAAGACGCAAAGATAGGAAATTAATTCAATAAGAGGAAAGTAAGAGATATGGGTTTCATATTTTTCAGGATTGTGTCTTACCCTAGAAAAAGTTGACTTAATGAAAGTTAATTGATTATGGGTACTCGCACCTTTAAAGGTCGTAAAGTTTACGACACCGCTTTTAAATTCGCTGTTATTGAGGAGTATTTCTCTG
>NZ_JAMOKS010000042.1:0-57071 GCF_023656785.1 Parabacteroides caecihominis | reverse complement strand
AGTATCCATCATAACACAATAAAGACATTGCTATAAACCCCAGTATCACTTTAAAAATCAACACAATACATACCACATAAAATTTTAGTAAAAATCATGTGTGACTAGAAAAAACGGTCGTTTTTTTTAGTCATTATTTTTCAAGAAAATCTTTTGATTTTTATGCTGCCAAATAGATGGTATCTCACAGATTTTTAGTACTTTTAGATGTCCGAATTGATTTTGTCTGGTCAACATAAAAAATGACTAGAATAAACGACCGTTTTTTTTAGTCACTATAATGCATACGCAAAGCGGTTAATTTTCAATAGCAATACCCAATTTATGGAATAAATTTATTCATCCGGTATTGTCCATCACTGTTAACGAATTGGTTTATTTATAATTCGGATCCTGAACCAAAACGCCACCGGCTTTATCAATTTCACTTTGTGGTAATGGGAAATAATAGAATGCCGGCTTAAAGACCTTTATATAAGTTGGCAAAGCAGGGTCTGACGCACCATTCACAAGTTCATCCATTAACTTCCATCGTTTCAGCTGAAAATAGCGATGACCTTCAAATACAAATTCTACACGCCATTCGTTACGAATACGTTCACGCATCTGATCTTTTGTTAGACCAGCAGGCAACTCCGGTTGACCGGAACGAACGCGAATCCGGTTAACCGCATCATACACTTTCTGTGTCGGTCCGTTTACTTCGTTTTCTGCTTCAGCAATCATCATCAAAACTTCGGCATAACGTAAAATGATAACATCCGCATCAGATATAGTCGAATAACTCGGCATTTCTTTTGTCGGCTGAATCAACTTCATCATACCAAATCCGGTTTGCATCTGATTGGTAATTGTCACCGAACCTCCTTCTTGTCCGTCCATCGAGAAATCAGCTTCGCCACTATGGCAAACCGTTTCATACAAACGGCGATCGCGATTCTGGAACAATTTAGCCCTTTCTGCTTTATTGGCATCTCCCAATTCTCCAGTAGCCAGTAAAGATTCATTGACCGGGACAGTCAACGGAGATTCACCCCATTTCTGACCATCTGTACACTCGAATGCATCTACCAAATCACGAGTCACACCGCAAGTAGTCCATGCTGCATAATACAAGTCCATACTATGAGTTGTATTAGGAGCCAAGTAACGAACGGAGAACATAATCTCAGGAGAAGCCAGTTGCATGGAAGATATAAAGTTATCACGCATTCTATCTGCCAAATTATACCCCTTGATTGATTCCAGCAAAGACACAATTTCCCCCATTTTAGAAGGATCTGCATTTCCTTTATCATCATAGGCTTCGGCCAACATCAAACGAGCCTTAAATGCTTTCAAAGCACCCGGAGAGAAATATCCGGACATTTGAGCGTCAGAATAAGGTTTGTCCGGCAAAGCAGCAATAGCATCATCGAAATCTTTCATTATCTGGGCATAAATATCAGCACGTGAAGCTTTCGCCTGATACATATTATCCATTGTCAAAGACTCTGTAACCAAAGGCACTTCCCGATAACACTGGTACAACCAAGAATAAAAATAGCCTCTCAATGCTTTCGCTTGCGCAAGCATAAAAGATCTCTCGTCAGCAGACATATCAGTTCCTTGATAAGCATCCAAATTCTCCATCAACAAATGAACACGAGCTATACCTTGGTAACAATGCTTATACATGTAAGTCACATACCCCGAAGTATTCGGGTCCAAATCACCTAAAGCAATCGTCTTAGTCTTTCCGTATGTATCCTCATCATGCTGGCAAATGGAGTTGTCAGTCAGGTTATCAAAACAAGCCACGATCTGCGACATGACTCCCGGCCATTCATATACCATAGAAAAACTACCAGCCAATGCAGATTGGAAATCACTCTTTTTCTGCCAAAAAATAGACTGAGAAGGTGAAGAAGGAGGATCTTTCTGTAAAAAATCACTACAAGAAGTCGTAGAACCCACCAACAAAGCCAAAACCAATATAATATTTACTATTTTTTTCATTGCATTCTACTTTTAAAATTCAACATTCAAACCAAATGAACAAATCCTATTCTGAGGATAAACAGCAGCACGTCCATCTCCTTCACGTTCCGGATCCAAACCATAGAATTTTGTAAATGTCAATAAGTTATCCCCCGAGAAATAAACCCGGACTCTCGACATCTTTACTTTATCCGTAACTGATTTAGGCAAAGTATAACCGAACGTCAAATTCTTCAAACGAAAATAAGAAGCATTCTGTAGCATATAAGTGTTTGGTCTGGTATTCTTATTACCGCCCAAATTATCAAAATACAGACGCGGATGCTTAGCATTATACGGATTTTCTTCCGTCCACATGCCTTCTACATATTCACGTGTCGGAGCAGAACCTTGGCGGAATGGATAAATACCCCACTCATTTGTATACCATTTCTTACCCGAAACACCTTGTCCCTGCAAAGACAAGTCAAAACCTTTCCAGCTGGCACCAGCATTTACAGAATATTCAAATCCGGGGAAACGTCCGGAAATAGGCACACGGTCATCGTTGTCAATCACACCATCATTATTCTGGTCCTTATATTTCAAGTCACCTGGCAACGTATTATCATTAAACTGTTTCGGTGAATTTTTCACTTCATCTTCCGTTGCAAAAATACCAATACATTCCAGCATATAATACTCATTGTAAGGAAGGCCTTCTCTTCTCAAATTATAACCGCTGATTTCTTCTGCACCAAATTTAGTCAATTTGTTTCTTGAACGGTCAAAATAAATACCGGCATTGTATTGCAAACCTTTGAAGACACCATCCGTAATCATGTTGTTATAATTGAAAGCAATTTCAAAACCCTTGTTTTCAACTTCTCCATTATTGACAGTCGGAGCACTCAAGCCTAAAATATCAGATACTTGTGAAGAACGCAAAATGTCTGTTGTCTTCTTCTTGTACCAGTCAAACGTCACATTCAAACCATTAAACACCTGCAAATCCACACCCAAATCGGTAATTGTTGTAGTTTCCCATTTAATATCACGGTTTGCATACGCTGTCTGCTGATAACCCACTGTTTCTGTTTTCTTATCAAACGGATAGTTAGAGACTCCAGCAATCATAGCCTGATAAGGATACAAACCAATGTTTTGGTTACCCAATTGTCCCCAAGAAGCACGAATCTTAGCATTATTCAACCAATTCAAATTCAGATCTTTTATAAAATCTTCTTCGGTAATACGCCAACCTGCAGAGAATGACGGGAAGATACCCCAACGATTTTCTGAAGAAATACGAGACGTACCGTCATAACGCATATTTGCTTCAAACAAATAACGTTCTCTAAAATTATAATTCAAACGCGCAAACACAGACTGAATAGCCCATTCTTCCAACGTACCCGAATTCGACCAATTTGCATTAGAACCAGCATTGATTACCGGTAAATCGAAAGCATACTCTTTCCGGAATGCCCGTACCGTTTCATACTTTTCAGATTCCTGGCTATAACCTGCCATGATATTGAAGTTATGATACTGGTTCGGAGTTGTAAAATCATACTTCAAATAGGTATACAAATTCGTATAAAAACGACGCTGGTCTTCTACCGTCAAACCGTTTGCTCCTCTATCCAGATAACCGGTTTGTTCACCTGTATGATAATCATAAACAGGGACATCAGATCCTCCCCATTCCTTCCATTTGTTAGATTGTAAGCGAACAGCACCTTTCGTGTACCAAGTCAACCCTTTAGCCAAATTGATATCTAACCACAATTGGGCATTCACATCGAAATCCTGATAATTCTTGTTCGTACCTGTACCGATAATGGCCGGCATGTTTTTATTGTGAGATTCGTGCGAATAAGCAGAACCTGTCCAACGAGTCACACCTGAACCATCATCCGGCAACCACGGCATGTAAGTCGGGGCCTGTGACATGGTTGACAACAACACGTCACTTTGTCCCTGACGAGGTTCATCACGATCACCATACATCAAATTGGTATATGTTCCAATCTTGATAAAATCCGTAATTTGTGAAGTCAAATCGACCGTTGCATTATACTTTTGATAATCGAAACCTTTCAACGTACCTGGTTGGTCTACGAAATTCAAAGCCACATTATACGTAGTTTTTCCCGCATTACCTGCAATCGACAAATTATGATTTTGGACGACAGCCGGATTAAACATATAATCCAACCAATCAAAATTAGGATATTGTTCGCTGCCGCCACCATTCCGGTAAGCATCAATTTGTTCCTGCGTATAACGTTCCCCGGCACCGGAGTTCTTTTTGGCCAGGTTAAACAATTCCATATATTCGGCAGAATTAGTCACCAGATCGTACATACGGGTCGGATTATAAATAGCCACATTGCCATGATAAGCAATATGCGCTTTACCATCCCCTTCTGCCCCTTGTTTCGTTGTGACAAGGATCACGCCATTGGCAGCACGCGCACCATAGATAGCGGCTGAAGCAGCATCCTTCAATACCGAAACACTCTCAATCATACTCGGGTCCAGGTTAGAAATACTGCCCGGAACACCATTTACCAATACCAGCGGATCGGAACCGGCATCCGAAAAAGTACCCTGGCCACGCACACGGAAAGTGGTTGCTTCAGCACCCGGTGCACCCAACCCCTGGTTAACACGCAAACCCGGAACTTGTCCTTGTAACATGGTTGCCGCATTCGTAACCGGACGTTTTGTCATTTCTTCACCGGTCACAGCCGTTACCGCACCAGTCAAATTTAATTTCTTCTGTGTACCGAAACCGACTACAACCACCTCATCCAATGCCTGTGAATCTTCTTTCAGGATAACAGATATAACAGACTTATTCCCCACAGGGATACTCTGTTCGATATAACCGATATAAGAAATCTTTAATGTCGCTCCAGCAGGCACATCCAATGAGAAATTACCATCCACATCCGTCACCGTACCGATTGTCGTTCCTTCAACTACCACATTCGCGCCGATAACCGGTTCATTATTAGCATCCAGCACACGGCCTGTAATTTGTTTAGCCTGCTGCATCACAGCACTCGCCCCTACCTGTCCGGCACGGGTAATCACAACATGGCGGTCATTGATTTCGTATCGGACATTACGTCCGCTAAACAATACCGCCAATACTTCATTAATTGTCTTATTATCCAGGGATACAGAAACTTTCTCATCCAAATTCAAGTCTTTCACATCCAGACTGAATGAAAACTCACTTTGGCTCTTGATGGATTCAATAGCCTCACGGATCGTTGCATTTTTAAGATTTAAAGAAAGCATATGTTCAGTTGCATACGTACTCGCACTAAGCGAAAGCGTTCCGGCAACAAGAAATACACCAGCCAAGTTTGCCAAACGTCCTGCCCTTGCAGACAGTAAGTCCTGAATAGATTTTCTAAATGTTTTTTTCATACTTCACTTGTTTAAGATTTAACTTTTTAATTACTTAAGAAATGGGGGTATCTACGGTTATTACCCCTTTGTTAGATTTGCTTTTACTTCATTCACATTCATTTTAAAGATTAGACTTAATGTTAATTATAAATTCTAATAAGTTCCGGCTTTACCTCATATCTGAATTTATTTCCGGAGGATAATATTTCCAAAACTTTTTCGACGGTTACGTTCTCTTGAAAATCCGAATAGTAAACTATCCTCTTCAAAGATTCTTTCTCTATCCGGACAGGTATATCATATAGGCGTTGCAGTTCTTTAGCTATTTCTTCCAATGACACTTTGTCAAATATCATCGCTCCATTCCGCCAGTTCTCTATATGGCTGGCATCCACCGAATCGACTTGCATTGCCAGGTCTGCTTTCCTTAATGTAAACCGTTGGTTCGGTTTCAGCACGACCGGGGCGGCATCGGCCAGAAAATCTCCGACCCTTACCGCTCCTTCCTTGAGGGTTACTTTCACCTCAGAGTCTTCTTCATAGGATTTCAGATTGAACTTTGTACCGAGTACTTTAACTGATAAATTGCCGGTATTCACCACAAAAGGTAATTCTTCATTCTTGCTTACTTCAAAATATCCTTCCCCCGATAATGCCACATTTCTTGATTCCTTCGCAAAATTCGAATCATATTTAACTTTACTTCCGGCATTTAACCAGACAACAGAGCCATCCGGAAATGTAACTTTAGATTTTGCACCAGCAGGAACCTCTACTACATATTCTTTATATTCCTCAAGCGCTTCCACTGTCGTTTTCTCCGATTGCCATAAAAAGAATAAAGAAGAAATACCGCAGAGCAAAAAGACAATCGCCACAGCAGAAACTCTGAATGCATACTTATAGAAGTTTATCTGATTAGATGATTTATTTTCCTTTTTAAATTTGCTGATAGCTTTTTCTACATTAAAATCATCCGCATTAGATACAATACCGCCTGCTTTCCAGACAGCAACCGTATCATGGAAATAAGTCCTGTTCTCCGGAGCTTCTTTGATCCATTGCCGTAAAGCGGCATGACCTTCAGCATCTAAAGTACCATTCAGGAATGATTGTATGTAATTGTCTATTTGATCCATTTATTCCAATTAAAAGTATATGAGTTCCTCACTCATTTAATAAAGGCGCAGAAAAAAGAAAGGAGGGTATATGAAGCACTACTTTTTTTATAAGAAAAACGAATATCCCGCAAAAACTCGTTTAAAACGAAGGCAAGATCCGTTTAAAACAAGATTTAATTCGTTTTAAACGGGGATAAAGCTCGTTTTAAACGAAAAAATGCTTAACTGCATTCGGGATTTTGTCAATTTTATTTATTTGGATGATCTGTCATTGGGATAATGAAATCCAGGATATCAATATATACATTATTTTCCGTATTTTTGCAGGCAAATAATTCATAAGCATATATATAATAATGGATCATACTCCCAAAAGGATACCCTCCCCCTTACTTTCACTGGTTCCCATACTCGTTTTGGTAGCCCTCCTGTTTGTTACAATTCATACTTTTGGCAGTGATGCGCTTAGTGGAGGAAGTCAGGTGGTGTTGCTTACGGCAACAGCTGTTTGCTGCCTGATTGCCATGGGATACAGCAAAGTTCGCTGGAAAGCGATCGAACTGGCGATGGTCAATAATATCTCCGGTGTGGCTACCGCGCTGATCATTCTGTTGATCATCGGTGCTTTATCCGGCAGCTGGATGATTAGCGGAGTCGTCCCGACACTGATCTACTACGGGATGCAGATTATTCATCCCAGTTTCTTTCTGGCATCAACCTGTATCATTTGTGCGATCGTATCCGTTATGACCGGCAGTTCCTGGACAACAATCGCAACCATCGGGATCGCCCTGCTGGGAATCGGGCAGGCACAGGGATTTGAAGACGGATGGATTGCAGGGGCGATTATCTCCGGCGCCTATTTCGGGGACAAGATATCTCCGCTCTCGGATACAACGGTCCTCGCCTCTTCGGTAACGGATACCCCTTTGTTCAAGCATATCAAATATATGATGATCACGACAGTGCCGTCCATGATCATTACACTGACAATCTTTACCGTAGCCGGTTTCGCACATGAAGCGACTGCGACCGACCAGATTGCCATGTATTCTGCCTCGCTGAGAGAAACTTTCCATATTTCTTTATGGCTGCTGATCGTACCCGTCATAACAGGGATTCTGATCGCCAAACGTATTCCGTCCATCATCACCCTGTTCATTTCTGCAACATTGGCCGGCATATTCGCCTTATTTTTCCAACCCCACTTGTTACAGGAAATATCCGGTCTGCCGGTTCAGGATATGCAATCGCAGTTCAAAGGGTTGATCATGACTTTCTACGGCAGTACCCAGGTCCAGACGGGGAATCCGGATTTGAATGACCTGGTTTCCACACGGGGTATGAGCGGTATGATGAATACGATCTGGCTGATTATCTGTGCCATGTGTTTTGGTGGTGCCATGACGGCCAGCGGAATGTTGGGAAGCATTACTTCCGTATTTATCCGTTTTATGAAACGGACTGTCGGACTGGTTGCTTCAACGGTTGCCTCCGGCCTGTTTCTTAATATCTGCACTGCCGACCAATATATCTCCATCATCCTGACCGGTAACATGTTCAAGGATATTTACCAGAAAAAAGGATATGAGAGCCGTTTGTTAAGCCGCACGACGGAAGATTCGGTGACTGTCACCTCTGTTCTTATCCCCTGGAATACTTGTGGTATGACACAGGCAACCATCCTGGGTGTCGCCACATTCACATATTTACCTTATTGTTTCTTTAATCTAATCAGCCCGTTAATGAGCATCACAGTTGCTGCCATCGGGTTTAAAATCAAACGGATAAATGAAAAAGCTGAAAGTATCGCTACTGACTAAAGTAGTCATTGCCATTGCTGCCGGTGTATTATTCGGCCAGTTTCTACCGAATGGTATCGCACGTATCTTTGTGACCTTCAATTCGTTGTTCGGCAACTTCCTGTCGTTCTCCATCCCCCTTATCATCCTGGGGCTGGTAACGCCCGCCATCGGCGATTTAGGGAAAGGTGCCGGAAAACTACTGGCCATTACGGCTTTGATAGCTTACGGCTCGACTATATTTTCAGGCTTCTTTACCTTTTTCAGCAGCTCGGCGATCTTCCCCCATATCCTGCCGGCCAATGCGGAGTTGACAGCCATGGATAATCCGGAAGATTTCATGCTAACGCCCTACTTTACGGTAGCCATGCCGCCTCTGATGGATGTAATGACGGCCCTGCTCCTATCATTCACAATCGGTTTGGGACTATCCTATATCAGCGGTAATACACTGCGGGAGGCATTTAATGACTTCCAGAAAATTATAACCATATTGATCGAAGCGGTAATCATCCCGTTGCTTCCCCTGCATATTTTCGGTATTTTCCTGAATATGACAGTCAGCGGCCAGGTAATGAGTATCATAACAATGTTCCTGAAAGTCATCATTGTGATATTCGTGCTCCATGTATTGCTCTTGCTCATCCAGTTTACGGTAGCCGGAAGCATCAGCGGCAGGAATCCGTTCCGGCTGTTAAAGAATATGCTGCCGGCTTATGCCACCGCATTAGGGACCCAATCGTCAGCCGCCACTATTCCCGTGACACTTGCCCAGACGGTAAAGAACGGTGTCCGCGAGACAATCGCAATTTTTGTAGTGCCTCTCTGCGCGACCATCCATCTTTCCGGAAGTACGATGAAGATCACGGCCTGCGCCATGGCGATCATGTACATGGCCGGAGAACCGGTCACACTCGCCGGAATGGCAGGATTCATCATGATGCTGGGTATAACAATGGTAGCCGCACCGGGAGTTCCGGGAGGAGCGATCATGGCGGCATTGGGATTGCTGCAAAGTATGCTCGGTTTCAATGAGACATTGCAGGCGCTGATGATCGCACTTTACATTGCAATGGATAGTTTCGGAACAGCCTGCAATGTAACCGGAGACGGTGCCATTGCGATTGTAGTAGATAAGATTGCCGGAAAACAACAGACTTCGCCCAACATAACCGAATAGTTTTTCAGGAGACATCACATTATTCATTGAAAGTCTTCCCAATGAAAAATAAAAAAGAGGTACGTCTATTTTGATTTAGACGTACCTCTAAATTCATTTACACCTACCTCTAAATCGAATTAGACCTAGGTGTATCTGAAAAACCTTTATAATAATTCCTGCAACGTATTTACACCTTTTTCCCGCATCATTGTAATAGCGATATGTGCACAGGCATAAGCATCCGCCATTGCATGATGGTGATTCCTCAGGTCATATCCGCAATAGGCAGCCACAGTATGTAGCTGATGGTTCACTAGAAAAGGATACATTTTTCGTGACAGCCGGCAGGTACAATAGAACTGATATTTGGGATAGGCCAGTTCGTAGGCCATATGTGCAGCTTTCAAGCATCCTTCATCAAATGGGCTGTTATGGGCAACCAGTGGCAAATCGGCAACCTTCGGTGCAATTTTCGCCCAGGCTTCTTCAAAGTCAGGTGCCTCATTCGTATCTTCCGGTGTCAGTCCGTGAACTGCCGTTGTCCACTGGGTATAATAGTTAGGATACGGGCGGATCAGGCTATATACCTGATCGATCACATGATTATCTTCTATAATGACAATCCCGACACTGCATACACTACTGCGTTTCCCATTGGCGGTCTCAAAATCTATTGCGGCAAAGCGTTCCATATAAGTTTATTAGTTATTATGGCAAAGATAAAGATAAAAACATACGAAAAGACATTGTAACCCGTTATTAATCATAGTAACACTTTAAAAGCTCACCGTATGAAAAAGAAAACCATGATTTTATTATTCTCTCTGTCAGGCCTGTTTCTTATTTTATGTGCATTAACTTTTAGACCTATTAGTAACCCTCAAAAGGATGAATGTTCATTACTACAAGGAAAACTGGCAAAAATCAAGAGCGACCCTAAAACGAAAGACATTTATTTACGTCTGGAAGACGTAGATAGGCATTTATACATCAACAGGGGTTTAGAAAAAGGTCTGACCGAAGATCGCCTGAAGAAACTGATCGGAGAAAATGTGTCACTTTATGTGGTCAATCATTGGACCTTGTTGGATCCCCAAAGCAAAACAGGGCATGTATCGCAGGTTGAACATGCCGAAGAGATATTATATACGGAGTTTCATTGAATAAATGATCCCCCTGTTCCAACATCATCGCAGCGTAAGAAGCTAAAGCAGATGAGTCGAGAGGGTGAAATAGACTTGAACTATGGAGATGAAAACCATGTATGTAGTGAAAGATCTGTTCCTTACGGCTGACAATTTCCTAATAAAGAAGTCAGCATCCTTTCCCCAAAAGCATGTAGGCTCAACTGCCTGTTTTTATACAGACAAAACTGCCGAAAGTGGATTTCCACACAATGTTTCTTGATTTCATTAGAGACAAAAAGGAGATTTATCTCCGGCTTCATCGGGATAATCTCCTTTTTTAATTTTTTGTATAGAGATAACAATGGGTAATCTGTTTATTTTGCGATTAATGTTATCTGATCAACCATCTTTCCTTCCAGATCCATTACTTTTAATTCCAGCTTATTATCTTTCGTAACACCTTTTACTACTGTTTTGTGGGCATTGTCTATTACAGGAAACTTCACAGAAGATGTCGGCTTATTATTAAAATAATGATGTAAATGGCCACTCAGCATGACATCGACATTTGCATTATTCAGAACAGGGACAAATTTTTCCAGGACCTCTTTTTGTCCATGCCATAACCTTTTGTCAGGCAACGGAGGCATATGTGCAATAACCACTCTGTATTTTGCCTCTGTAAAATCTTTTGATTTTACAGCTTCTGCCAACCATTTAGCCTGTTCCGTCCGGTAATTATCATAATCAGTTATGCCACTGTATTCAATATCCGAATCCGGTTTATCTTCACCTGTATCCAGGAAAATATAACAGATCGGACCCTGGCGAAGCAGGAAATACAAATGCGGCTCCTTCGGTGAGAAATAATGCTGGAAGAAAGTTGCGAAAATACCGCGGGTTTCATGATTTCCACGGGCATAATACATAGGCGTTTCCTTGGCAAACATATCGATCGATACATCCATGAAACCAGTAAACAATTCTTCTTCATTTTTCAACTGACTCAACATATCCCCATTGAAAATCACCATATCCGTATTCTTATAATCAGCCACCTTCAATAATTGAGGAATATCATCCGTACGACCGTGAATATCATTGATCATAACAAAGGATGTCTCCGGTTTATTCCGGTCATTGGTTGTAAAGATTAATGGTTCGGCTCCATAAACATCAGTCGCAGCAACCTTACCATACATCACTTCCACCCCCTGGTGATCCAGCACTTCCTGCGAATACACCCGATAACGGTATTTTGTACCGGGGGTCAAACCGGTTATTTTCACAGCATGTAATAACGATGTATTTTTTACTCCATTAGTCGAGTCAAAATATTTCGGCCGTTCCTGTTGATAATAATCACTATTGTCATCCGGCGCCAGTTCTACCCATCCGACAGACGGCTTGCCTGCCATCCATACAACCGTTACTTCCGTTTCCTTCAAATTTTGAAGATACGGACCATGCTTTATTGTAATACGATCTTGTGCAAAACCAAGCACAGAGATACAGATACAGATCAAACTTAAAAATAGCCTTTTCATATACTTATTATTCATATCCTTCATTCTGTTTTAAATTCGGGTTCTTATCCAATTCGGCCTGTGGAAATGGCAAATAACGGTTGTATGGACGGAACACCCGGTCTTCAATCTTACGCAACGACTCATTTTCTGCTGTCGGAGCAGAAATAGTTGCTCGTAAGTCACGGTCAGGTTCATTTACATTTACAGTACCTATCATACGATACAATGTGCCGTTCATAAGCGTTTCTGCCAGCATTTTTCCATTCTGGTCTTTCCAACGTAATAAGTCAGCTCTGCGCAAACCCTCTCCTGCCATTTCAATACAACGTTCGCGACGAACCAGTTCACGGAGTTTTTCCTGCGTATTATATTTCGCCCTGTCAACAGCAACATGGCCACAGCGTGCTCTAAGCTGGTCGAGTATATCATAAACTTCTGTTGTATTCTCATTCTTTTCTACGTTAATTTCCGCAATTGTCAGCAAGACTTCCGCATAACGGAAAAGAATCGGACACGTATTTTCATTTCCTAATGATGCCGAATACTGAGACAGCGGAACTGTATATTTGGCCCAGATCATACCGGTTCTTGATGAATTATCAGCGGCATCCATATAGTCGGCATTCGAACCGCCGTCAATACTTTTATCCAAGGTATTAATAACCCGCTGTTTTCCGTCGGAACCAACCCAATCCATACCCGGATACAGAATCGTCAGAGCTAAACGGGGATCTCTGTTTGCAAAAGGATGCACAGGATCATAACCGGAGCCTTCTTCTTCCGGACGTAACCCGGATTTCATTTCATACATATCAACCAGATTCTGGGTAGGAACCATTGAAGCCCAACCTCCGTCCTGATTATTAAACATACGGATCATATTGGAAAATGCATAGGTATTGCTAACATGCTGCATGGCATAAATGATCTCCTTCGATCCTTGCCCTTTAATACTAAACATTTCCTGAAAATTAGGATCCAGTTCATATTGGTTCAGATTCTGGATCGAACGGGCAGCACTCATAGCCAGGTCAAGATCGCCCCAATACAAGGCTGCACGCATTTTGATTGCCAAAGCCGTTCCTTTGGCAATACGTCCACGCTGTGACGGTTTATCTTTCAGGTCGGATATAGCAGCATCCAGTTCGTCATAAATAAACTTTTTCACAGTCTCTTCAGAAGCACGTTCAACCTGTGCTTCTGCAGATGTTTGAGGCAGGTCGGTAATCAATGGAACACCTCCATACCAAAAGTTCATATGAAAATAACGGTATGCCCGGATCGTACGAACCTGGGCAAACAGGTCTTTCTTTTCTGCCTCATCTGCAAAAGCCACACTCTCTGCATTTTCCAGAAAAGTATTACACCGACGGATCGTTTCATAATTATAGTAAGTCACAGTCGCAGCCTGCGTCATTGCTCCGTTACCCGTCACTTTCAGATAACTTGTATTACTATAATTAAATCCAATATCAGAAAGGCAATCAGCATAGAGAATATCTGTAGAGCCGTTTTTCGCCTCATTCCATTTATCATAACATGCAGTAGCTGCACTATAAACGTCATCCTCCGTCTGCCAGAAAGTAGAAGGAGAGAGTTGATCGTACGGTTTCGTATCGAAAAAATCATCACAGGAGCTCAATGCAACTCCACATGCGACCAAAGAAAGAGAAAGATATTTTAATGATTTCATAATTCCTGTATATTAGAAGGTTATATTTATTCCAATTGAATTTGTACATACCTGCGGATAATGAGAACCACGGCCAGAAGGAGCTTCCGGATCGATATTAACCGGCAGGTTATCAAACTTAAACAAGTTTTCACCTGAATAATAAATCTTGGCACGTGAAACGCCAATTCCTTTCAACCAGTTATCCGGCAGATTATATCCGAACTGGATGTTTTTGACACGTAAATAATTTGTCTTAAAGATCCAGAATGTAGAATAGTTACTCGGACTACTGCTGGTTCGGTCTGACTCCGCAACACGCGGGAAGGTTCCATCCGGATTTTCAGGCGACCAGGCATCAAACCAGGCTGTCGAAGGATGTGAACTATCTCCTGTAAATTCACCAAATACTTCATTGTTAAAATAACGTGACACACCGCATGCTCCCTGCATAAATACCGACAGATCAAAATTTTTCCAGGAAGCAGATAAATTCAGACCGAAAGTAACATTTGGTTGCTCTGATCCGGAGACATCACGGTCGGCAGAAGTTAGCTTACCGTCTCCATTGACATCTTTGTATTTAATATCACCGGCTTTAAATGCATTACCAAACGGATTACCGTATTTTTCAGTATAAGCATCAGCCTCTTCCTGACTTCTAAACAAGCCGTCAGCAACATAACCATAAAATGATTTATAGGCAGAGCCTACCCGATTGATAAAATAGGCATTATCTTTATCCAACATTTCATTGACACCACCCAGATTCAGAATTTCATTTTTATTCACAGCCATATTCCCTGTTGCTGAGAATTTCCAGTCATTCCATTGTTTACGGAAAGCTGCTGTCACTTCAAAACCTGAATTACGCATGGCTCCCACATTATCTTTATACGGATCTAATCCAAAACTACCGGGAACAGGCACATCCATAATAATACCGGTTGTTTTACGATTGTAATAATCGACTGTAAAATCCAGGCAAGAAAGTACGCTCAAATCAAAACCGATACCCCAGTTTGACGACTTTTCCCAGGAAATGGTAGATAATTTCTGAGCTTTCTGCATAATACCAGTGTTTACATTTCCGTCAAAAGGATAGTTACCCCCGCTACTTGAACCAATCGCATAAGTTATTAACCAAGGATAATAATCATCCAATGCCTCCTGGTTTCCAAGCTGGCCCCATGATGCACGGACTTTCAGTGATTGCATCCAGTCATTGGCTCCTTCCATGAAACCTTCTTCAGACAAACGCCATCCGGCTGAAAGAGATGGAAAATATCCCCAACGGTTATCCGGACTGAAACGGGAAGAAGCATCCGCCCTGAAATTCGCCTCGAACAAGTATTTTCCTGCATAGTCATAATTGATACGTCCAAAATAAGACATCATAGCCAATTCACGGGAATAACCTTCGTTTGTCTGGGTTGACTGGGTACCGGCATTAATATCCGTCATATCATTATTCGGGAAACTCTGACGATAAGCCTTCGTATACTTATAATTATATTTTTCAATACGATAGCCGGCCATTGCTTTCAGGTTATGATTCCCGAAACTTTTGTCATAATTGACCAACAGATCCAATGAAGTACGGTCCCATAGGTAAGTACGTTCATCCAATGAGTTGGGACCATGATATTTGATCGTATTGTATTGAATATCCTTGACAAATTCTTTTCTATCCTGAACATCGGATACATACGCTCCCTGCGCTGTAAATTTCAGACCTTTCATTATGTTATAATCAACAGCCAGGATACCAGAGAAATTCTGATTGTTACGATTCAATGTCTGATCCAGATCCAGCCAGGCTACAGGATTTCCGTCACCGATGGTACCATACGTTCCATCTTCATTCTTATAAGGTATCCAGGGAGCGATACGATTCAACTGACGGATAATCTGGTCGGAACCGCCTCCTACATACGAGTTCGTCGGGTCTGCATAATCGTTATGAATAAACGACATATTCGCACGCACATTAATATGATCCGATAATTTGGCATCCAAATTGGTTCGCATATTGAACTGCTCACGGTTACTGTGTTTCATAATACCATTTTGATTCAGGTAACCGACAGAAGCCATATACTTTATATTTTCCGAGCCACCTGACAGGTTGATATTATGTTGATGCATAAAGCCATTTCCCGCGAAACCCAAATCATTCCAATCGGTATCAGGATGTCCGTAAGGATCGCTGCCGTCACGAAACAACTTAATATCTTCTTCAGTAAAGCGGGGGGCTTTACCACTTGACTCCAATGCTTTATTGTAATAAGTAGCAGCATCAGCGGAGTTCATTCTTTCGATAAAACCGGTTGCTGTCTGCCAACCGAAAGTAGCATTATAAGAAACAACAGGACGCCCGGAAACACCACGCTTTGTTGTAATCAGAATTACCCCATTGGCTGCTTTCGAACCATAAATTGCAGCAGAAGCCGCATCTTTCAGTACAGAAATAGACTCAATATCATTCGGATCAATCTGATTCATAGAACCGGACTCTATTCCATCGATCAATATATAGGGGTCTGAATTGTTTAATGTACCCGTACCACGTACACGGATACTGGTGTTATCACTGGAACCCGGACGCCCCTGACCGGATGTAATGGTCAGACCGGGAACGATTCCCTGGATACCGGATGCAACAGATGTAATAGGGCGTTGTACCAGTTCCTGACTGGAAATAGAAGCAACAGATCCCGTCAGATTGACTTTTTTCTGAGCACCATATCCAACAACGATAATTTCTTCCAGCTTCTGTGTATCTTCCATCAATTTAATATTGAATGTTGATTGGTTGCCTACTGAAACAAATTGTTCTGTATAACCAATATAAGAAATACTTAAGGTTGAACCGGCAGACACATTCAATGTAAAATTACCATCCAAATCAGTTACTGTACCGTTTGTTGTTCCTTTTTCCACCACATTTGCCCCAATAACAGGTTCGCCGGCAGCATCGACAACGGTCCCTTTTACAGTCCGATTCTCTTGCTTCTGAGCAACAGATGTTGCTTTCAATGTCAACACAATCAGGTTTTCCTTTTCTTTTTTATAAGTGATATCCGTACCATACAATAGTTTATCCAATACATCTTCTATCGGAGCATCCTTTACCGACAGGGACACTACTTTATCCAGACTGGATAAATCTTCATTATAGAAAAACTGATAATTACCTGAACGTTCGATAGCCTTCAAAGCCTGACGTAAAGTTTGTTTTTGTATACTTATCGATATCTGTCCCAAAAGGGAGGGAGATATCAACAATATAAATAAAACTAATCTAACCCAGCTAAATTGCCGTTTTTTAAGGACATAAATAGTCCTGCTAATTAAATAATTCATAAATTTGTAGAGATTAAAGGTATTTATTAATTGCACTTGTTATTTGCGAGATACCGAAGTGCGGTTTATAAATTACAGTAGGGGATGGTGTCTGGCACTATCCCTTTTTTTATCATTCTATCCAGTGTTTTCCATATCCCAATATTTAAGTGTTAAACAAATTATTTATCTATTTCAATGCTTTTTCATAATAAGCTTTCTGTTTTACATTTTCCCGTAAAATAATCATACTATCCCTTACTTCATAAGACAAAGGAGAAGTCAGAGATAATATCTGCAATATACTTTCCAGACTGGTATTACCTGGAGTTCCTGTGAAACGATATTTTTTCAATGTTTCCGATTCGAATACAATCCGGGTATTATAATATCGTTCCAGCGTATGAACAATGTTTTCAAATGTCTCACCGTTAAATGTCAGTGCATTATATTTCCAATTGATATAATCACCGGTATTCTCTACAGTACTTTTTTCCATATGTCCGGTCTGTTTATTGAAAACGATCCTTTCATTCGGATTTAAGACAAGACGATCATAGTCTGATGTAACTTCCACTTTGCCGGTCATGAGGACAGTTGAAGCATCTTTCTCTTCTTCATAAGATTTTACATTAAAACTGGTTCCTAATGCACGGACAGCCAGTTCGTCCGTCTCTACAATAAATGGACGGTCCTTATCTGGCGTCACTTCAAAATAGGCCTCCCCCTCCAAAGACAAAACTCTCTCTTTTTGATTGAATCGGCTACCATAAGACAACCGGGAATCCGAATTAACCCAAACCTTCGATCCGTCAGGGAGTACAACATTTGCCTTTTGTCCTTTCTCTACAGAAACAATCATATCAGGCATAATCATCTGGCTCATGGTATAATAATACACAGACAAGCCCGTCATCAACAATAATAAAATAACAGAAGCAACACGGGCGGACCACAGATAGAGTTTGCGAGGTCTATTCTCTTTTTCCGGCAAACACGTCCTATCTATCTGACTGATCTTTTCTTTTATCTGTCCAAACAACTTCCGTTGTAATTTCGTATCCATTTCTGAAGCCGCTGCATTCCATTCCTCCTCCGCCCAATCCTGAAAAGAGCCTTCGCTTTTCAGCCATTGGATAAGAACCTGAATTTCTTCTGTAGAAGCCTGCTTCAACAGGAACTTATCAAATAATTGTATGTAATCAGTCTTTTCCATTTTATTGTGTCTATTAGGTATACAGGCTACAGATACAAATCCGTTACCTGCCCTCGTGTATTTAACTTTTATTAATCAATTAATAAATAAAGGAGTAAAGAAACAGATAAACCGTAGTGTTGATTTATCCGGCTGCGCATGAATGAAATGGCCTTGGTTAACTGTGATTCCACCGTATTTTCCGAAAGGTTGAGTTTTTCTGCAATTTCCTTATTAGTCAGCATATTCCGGCGGCTTAGAACAAATATCTCTCTACGGGCAGGAGGCAGTTGGTCTATTAATGAGTCAATGTATTCTTCCAGTAAGTGATAATCGACTTCTTTTTCAGTTGTGTTTTCTGTTGGTTCGGAGGCTATTACTTTTTCCTGATAGAGCTGTTCCAGCATTCTGTGCTGATAAATATTTACGAGTTGATTTTTGGCTATTGTACAAAGGTAAGCTCCAAACGATTTTCCGGGATCAAGAGACTCCTTCCCTTCCCAAACCTTGATAAATACAGCTTGTACTATTTCCTCCGCCAGATAACTATCCCCTTTCGAAATACGCATAACAAAGTTGTAGAGTTTACCGCTCCAAACAGTATAAAGATATTCAAAAGATGTAATGTCTCCTTTCCTAAGATTACAGATGTGTTGTGATTCCTTATCCATAACGTATGCAGTTACCTGTGCAAAGGTAAAAGAATTATCAAATGACAAAACAAAAAACAGAAAAAAGGGTATCCGTTGGATACCCTCATCTTTCATTTTAGTAGTTATGGATTAAAAAACTGTTTTTTTGATCAAAGAATCAACGCTAGTACCGTTTCAACACCGGCAGAAGTATATTTTCCATGACCTTATATCCCTCCGCATTAGGATGTACCCCATCTCCGGAATACTTTTCAGGTAATCCATTCCTTTCGTCTGCCATTTTAGAGTGATAATCTACATAGGTAATTCTATTACGGTCTGCATATGCTTTAAGCATTTTATTCAGCTCAATAATTTTTTCCGCCGGCTCCAATCCCTTATGCCAACTAAAGTCATAAGCAGGTAAAACAGAACAAAGAATCACATCTATCTTATGAAGTTTCGCCAATTCAATCATAGAAACAATATTTCCCTTGATATTTTCCAAAGAGATATAACCGTTATTCTCCGCAATGTCGTTAGCTCCGGCAAGGATTACTACCGCTTTAGGTTTAAGGTCGATCACATCTTTACGGAAGCGAACCAACATTTGAGATGTGACCTGTCCGCTGATTCCTCTAGCTATAAACTCATTCTTCTTAAAGAACAACGAATCGGCATACCACCAACCTTCGGTAATCGAATTTCCTATAAATACAACTTTCGAAGGTGTTTTTACAGTCTTGTTCTGTTCTGCATACCGTTCGAAATTGGCCCAGTCGACTGCCTGTTGGCCAAATAATGAAGTTGTGGCCAATACACAAATACTTAGTATCAACCATTTTTTTACGTTTTTCATACTACTATTTTTATTAAGTTACATTATTACTAATTCAATCCTTGATGTGTTAACAATTAAAGTTTGGCTTTTTTTATTAGTAAATGATCCATCATGATATTATAATAATTATCATCATCGCATAACCGATATATCACGAAATGTTTTCCATCGGCGGCATCTGTAAATGTATTACGTCCCGTTTCAGTATCTATGGCTATATTTACACGTTTGAAACCTAACCGGTTGATTTTTCCGCAAGCATATCCGGCACACCATACCCCAAAAGGATCCCAAGCATGACGACCGTTTTGAGTCCCGAACGCGACCAATGAACGAGTTACAATATCACTCTTATCTATATCCACAGCCTGTAATTGACCACCGCACCTGAGTATTCCCCCCACTTCATTTGTAAAAAATAGTATCGGATAAGGCCAGGTCTTACTTACATAATCAATAGCCAATCTGGCTTCTTTAGTAAAGAAGAAATTGTTACAACGCCCTTCAGGATAAGTTCCACCGACGATATACAACTGTCCGCATTTTTGTTTTACTAACTCAAGCCCCGGCAAATCAGAATATTCATCCGGTTGGCTTTTCAACAGAGCTTCTATATTTGTCGTATACCCGGTAGTGACAATATCCACAGGAGTATGGCTTTCGGATAATATTTTTCTATACATTTTTACAGCCTCATACGCATTTACATTACCGTCATTATATGCTGCCATCAGGTCCCAATAAGGAGATTCATCCGGATTGTCTGCCATACTTTTTCCGATCAATACATCCGGTTTATTCTCATATAGCAGGAACCCCCTCAAAGCTTCCAGATTATTCTTTCCGACTATTGAATATGCAATGCCTTTTAAGTCGATAGTACCATCATCATCAAGAGCTGTTGCAATCCTTACCGCACATACATCATCCACATCCGTACACATATCAACATCCAATATCATTTCCTTTCCGGGAGTGGTATTCAAATACAGTTCATCCACGTTTCTGTCTTCCAGCCGATTCTCGTACGTCTTACAACCGGTCAAAAAGAAGACCAACAGAATTATTTTCAATTTATCTTTCATCTCGTATTTCATTTTTTATCCACTCGTCACCGAAGGGTAATTAATATTAAGGCAGACAGAGCGCAGATTATAGCAAAGATTTAATAAAATAAATTTGCGTTTATCTGCGTCTTCTGTTCTGTCTGCGTTTTTTACATGATCTCAGAATTTAAAGGTATATATCTTTTTCTTTATTTTTTACAGTCTATTTCCAAAATGGTGCCTTCAATATTACGATGACCATTTTTATTATAATAATAAACCACAAGAACTCTATTATCTTCCAGCATAATCGGCCAAGGATAACCTAGATCCGGTCCATCACCATCATCACGAAGTATAAATTCTTCGGAAATGGCATAATCCGTACATTCTGCATTCAAAATTCTTGCCCGGATGCCAAAAGGCTTGTGACGATAGCCATATGTCAGCAGCACACGATTGTCAGGGAGCCTCAGAGCCGCCAAAGGATGCCCCTGGAATTGCATTGATTTCCATTTAAAAGTCTTTCCTCCATCGGTCGACCTGGCAATACATGCATGATCGTACAAAGTAGTCCGCAGAAAACCGACTATGTCTCCCTTCGGCGTTTCATAAACGGAAGCTTCATTGAATGCAACACTATCATCGGTAGCAACCAGTCCGGAATACTGCCAGGTTTCACCTTTATCCTCAGATACAAGTAAATGATTACTGGTTTTTCCTAACGGGGCAAGATCATGACCTGCCACAATCCAATAAATCTTGCCGTTTTTACCTTCGTACATAGCCCCTCTATTATAAGTCGGCAGAGGTTCCCCCGTTGCGCTGATATAAATTTCCGAATCCAGCGTTGGAGGAATAATCGGATCTTCCCATGTTTTCCCCTTATCAAAAGAGCGCAAGATATATCCTCCTAAAAATGCAATTTCGCCTCCATGCCAACTCTCATGCAAAACAGGTTTTCCTAAATTGTCTATCCCCTCCTGAGAAGAAAAAGCCCATCCGTAACTGGCACAAAGTAAAGTTCCGTCCTTTAATTTCAGTAAACAAGGATCCTGTGAACCTCCAAATGGATGGGCGTAGATTAATTCCGGATCTTTCGTCCAGTTTTCACCATCATTCGAATGAACCTGTACCAAATAACTGTTAGGATCGACATGCGCATTCCCAGGTTCACCAAAAACTCTTCTGTCCGGAGCACGCCGGAATGCCACCGTATACTCATTGGGGCCCATCTTTACAGCCGAAGGAAATGTTGCATGAAATTTAGGATCTTCATAAATAACCACATCTTTTACTTTTCGTATCTGTGGCTGTGCTGCCGCTTGCTGTCCCTCTGGGACATTACAACCTAAAGCATTCCAAAACTCATTCTCCATTTTCTCCGCATCGATATTCGTATATATATCGACCTTTCTTTTGGTTGTGCCCGGAGGAGTATCTACCTTCTTTTCTTCCGCCCATTCCGGATTTGTAATCGCATAAATAAGAGCGACATCCCACATGGTCCAGGAAGAAGTCATATTATCTCCAATCCTTTTTCTCCACCGATCCGCTATAAAAGTACCTATACCTTCCACCTTTTCAAGCTTATTGATCGAATGAGCGTTATGAAAACGCAGTAATCCACTTACGTTATTAGGCATAATATGGAACTCCAAATCTTCTGCATCGCAAAGAAGATCAAAGGCCTCCAAGTCATTAGCCACATTAAATTCATGTTCGCCTATCCATAAATCCTTCTCAAAATCATAGGTTTGCCCAAGCCAATAAAGCGCTATCTTTTTAGCTATTTCAGGCTTCACCATTACAGCAGATGCTACATTCGTTAGGGCTCCGGTACTAATGATTGTCAACTTTTCGCCCGGAGGCAAGTCTGAAGCTTTGCGGATAATAAAATCCGTTGCCTCACTTTTGCGGGAGTTGTTTTCAGGACTCCCTTTTTTATAAACGATCTTCCTCTCACTTCCAACAGGCAAAGGGAGGTCTGTCCGGTCTAATAACTGCACCAATACGGCATTCATCAGCCAACTGGTATAGGCAGAATTATCATTCCACCAAGGATCATGTCCTTCCCGCACCGTATTATTCCTTCCATCCCATTGCGCAGCAGTCATTCCGATGACTTCCAGCTTAGGCGACTTCAACGCAGCAGTAATGGCTAGCAAGTCATCCAGTTCATTATCCGTATCGGCATCAATAATCACGTTTCGTACTTGAACATGCCGGGGAAGTGATGTATTTTCCCCAGCATTCTGTTCTTGTTTACAACCAAACAGACCAATACCAATACTTATTATCACACTAACAAGTAAATATCTCATCCCTATATTCTATTTTTATGAGAATCAGTCGCCCCAGCCGGGAGTTTGTCCGACTTGCGGTTCACGAGTCAATACAGTCAAGCTAAGTGGCCATAACAACATGTGATCCTGCCCTTTCTTATTATTTAATGAAGGCACTATATCAAATGCTTTTCCGAATCGTATGAGGTCCCACCATCTTTTTCCTTCAAAAACCAATTCAAGCAACCTTTCTTTCAGAATCTCGTCGTCATTCAATTCTTTAGACCGGTTCACAAAGATGTGTTTGTCAAAATTATCACCATACGCTCTCTTTCTAATCAGGTTCATCTCTTCAGACGGATCCTGTCCCAGTGCATTCTTGGCTTCTGCCTTCATAAGCAGCACGTCTGCCAGGCGATATAAAACGAAATCACTCCTGAAATATCTCTGACCATTTTGTACGACACCCCGCCCTTTACGAATCAAAGCCGGATATATCATCTCATTATTTTCACCATATCTCACCCCATCGACAAACGAAGCCTCTTTCCGGCTATCGTCATCTGTAAATTGATTTTTAACCAAATCGCTTACAGTCCAAGCCATACCATTCCCGGTAGTACCTATCACCTCTCCGCTAATCGGATCTATCATACCGCCGTCTGCTCCGGAATAGTTATCCTTAAAATAATTCTCCCCACCATCATAAATAGTGTTTGCAATAGACATGATTATCTCCTCATTGCTTTTATTACCAAATTCAAACAGATCGGCAAAATTCGGAAGCAACGCCACATCAGCCTTCAGCACCTCATTGCAAGCCGCTAAAGCAGTCTCCAAATCGGCATTTCCTCCGCCGCACCGTTTAGCTGTCCACAAATAAACATCAGCCTTCAACGTATTGGCAAACGGCTGGGAGAAACGGTTCCTGGAAGCCCAGAAGGTATTGTCCTGGAACAAAGCGATTGCATTATCCAAATCCTCTTTTATCACTTTGAAAACCTCCTCCACTGTAGCCCGGCCTTTCTGTACGGTTTCCGGATTGTAACCTTCGGTAGGTTCTACCCGGAGCGGAACTCCGCCCCAGGTCTTAACCAACACAAAATACAGATAAGCCCGCAATGAATAAGCCTCTGCTAACAAGTTATTTTTTGTGGCCTCAACCGCATCGATACGAGGTATATATTTAATAAGCAGATTCGCCTCATTCACAATCTTATAGAGTGAAGTCCAGTCGGGTCCCGGTAATTCCTGGCTCAATGTATTTTTATAATACCGCTCATAGATATCCCCTGTGACTGCCCTCGTAATCACATCACTTCTGGATTCTCCCAACGTAAACAACTCACCACACGACATATCCCGGAGTTGTACATACGAATGCGTCAAGACCCCTGTTGCATCATCTTGATTCGTCCAAAAAGACTCGTTTGTAATAGCACTCACCGGCTTCTGATTCAACAGATCCCCACATGATGAGCAAAACACCAGAACAAACAGGCATATAAATAAATGACTATACTTATTCATAACTTATCGAGTTTTACGAAATTAAATTAAAATGTAGCTGATACGCCGAAAATCACATTTCTGGGAAGCGGATAACGCCCTGCATCTTTTCCTCCGAATTCGGGATTCGCACCAGAATATTTTGTAAAATAATGAAGATTATTTCCGGTTACATTCACTTTCAGGTTCTGAAAAATTTTATTCATAACACCTGTAAGCGGCAATCTATAGCCCAACGTAAGTTCTCTGATGCAAAGGTAATTACCTGATTCATAAAATTCAGAATTCATCATACCCAATCCATACCAATCGCCACCTCTCCACAAGTTATAATCTTCATTCGGTATATACACCGGAAGTGCTGCTACGTCTCCTTGATTTTTCCAGCTCTTGTCGATCATTTCCTGCGGTATATTGAGGTTACCTGCCCAGCGTCCACAAAGGAAGATCTTCTGTTCGTTAAAGATAGTATGTCCGGTCATATAGTCCATACGCAGGTACAAATCGAAATTCTTCCAACTCCAGGAGCTTGAAATACCGCCTGTCCACTTCGGATACGTATTACCCATATAACAAATATCTTTCTCATTGATTTCGCCATTTCCATCGGCATCATACCAGCGAGTATCACCACCGTATTTGGTCTTGTCTTCATATGGGTCCATCATATCAACCACAGGGTCAGCCTTCGCTTCCTCATCGGTAGCATAGATTCCCAACGACTTCCAAGCAAAGAGATCACCGATCCGGCCACCTTCCTGAAGACCACCTACCCAGTCGTAATCATTGATTTCCGGATTCCAAGCATAATAACCTCCTACCCGGTTTCTTTCCACTCCGTTTTCCGGGAGTTTACGAATTTTGGTTTTCACATGAGAAGCGTTGAAACCTAACTCCCACTGTAATTCGGATTTTTTCGGCATTACCTGCACCTTTACCTCGACTTCGATACCCCGGTTATTCAGGCTACCGTAGTTCGTAGTAATCACATCAAAACCGGACGACAAAGGCATCGGCAACTGCGTAACCAAATTATCGGTCCTACGATTGAAATAATCGAAAATAACATCCACACGTTGATCGAACAAACCGACATCCACACCGACATCGAATGTTTTTGATTCTTCCCATTGCAAATCTTCATTCGGCAAAACCGTATTCGCAATTCCGTTTACCCACATATACCTTCCCTGGCCAACAGAGTATTCACCCTGCGCCGTATACGGTCCCATACCGGTAATATTACCATTGACACCATAACTACCTCTCAGTTTCAAACGGAAAGCATCTGCATTCATATCTTTCCAGAAAGCTTCTTCATGTACATTCCATCCGAGAGAAGCGCCGGGGAAGAATCCCCATTTATGCTCTCTACCCAGCATGGAAGAAGCATCGTAGCGGGCATTCACCGACAACAGATAACGCTGTTTGTAGTTATAATTGATTCTTCCGAAATAACCCAGCATAATCTGCTTCGACAAATTACTGCTCATATGCTTGTAATTGGAAACCGCATTCAACGTCGGTATCAAGTCGGTCAACGCACCATCTCCACTGGCCGACATACCGTAGCTCGACTTGAAATAGTAGGAATAACCAGCCATGACATTCAGATGATGATCTGTAAAGTCTTTATTGTATGTCAATACGGCATCAGCCTGTGTCTGCCACCATTTAGAATAACTGGCACTAGCCGGGCGCACAGTATTCAGGTTGTTCACACCATCCTTGTAAGAGGGAGTAAAGCTATAACTATCCGCAGCTTCTTTCCAGATAGAGAATGTCGGCGCGAATGTCAGGCCCGGAATAATCTCCCAGTTTCCATCGAAGATAAACGTAATATTCTCATCGCTATTCTTATTGGTATTTCGATGCAAATGATAAGCCGGGTTTCCGTTCCCTTTGATACCGGGAGAAAGCGTACCGTCTTCGAAAGTATATTTCGTTGTCGGCGCCTGTCCGATGGCACGAGCAAAGATACTTGTTTCATTCACACCATTATTGGTATATTTACTGTAGGAAGCACGTCCGCCGACCTTCAGGTTAGGACGCAGTTTCACTTCTCCACCTAAGTTAAATGTCAAACGATCGTAATGAGTGGTGATAACGGTACCCTCATTCGTCATATAGCCTGCACTGGCATTGAAAGTAGCCGTTTCGGAACCACCCGAAATGTTGACATTATGATTGTGTGAAACACCTGTACGGAACAACACGTCCTGCCAGTCCGTTCCTTTGAAGATGATCGTTTTCGACGGATCAACCGGGTCGGGCATACTTTCCCATCCTTCGTTCAACTTATGCTGGTTTTCCGGAGTCAGATATTGTGTCGTATAGGTTGTATTCGCTGTCAGGTCGTTACCTGTACCGGCACCTGTAGCCGTATAAAGATCATTCAGGCCGAATCCCCAGCGCTGATCGGCAATCTGATGTCCGATACGGCTATAATAGATATAGTCGCGGGCAGATGCCATATCATATCTCTTTCCTACTTTGGAAAGTGTAAGGTCATATTTATAAGTGATACTGGTTTTCCCGGCTTTACCGGTTTTCGTTGTAATCAGAACAACACCGTTTGATCCGCGTGCACCATAGATGGCAGTGGATGCGGCATCTTTCAGTACCTGCATAGACTCGATATCATCCGAATTAATACCATCAATGTCGTTGCGGATCACGCCGTCTACGATATAAATCGGATCGGCGCCATCGGGGTTATTGATAGAGGTACCGCCACGCACAATGATACGGGGGCTTGCACCCGGCTGTCCGGTCGTTGACTGTACTCTGACACCGGATACGGTTCCTTGCAACGCTGTAACAAGGTTGGCATAAGGTACGCTCTCGAGCGCCTTCGTATCCATTTTGGAGACAGAAGTAGTCAATGTAGCCCTTGACTGTGTGCCATATCCAATGACAACGACTTCATCCAGAACTGTATTTAGCTCCAAAGTGACATTCAACATGTTTTTTCCGTTTACAGCTACTTCGCGTGCCTGCATACCCACAAAAGAGAACTGCAATACAGCATTCTTAGGTACACCGCGCAACTCAAAACGGCCGTCCAGGTCGGTAATGGTACCATGCGTCGGATTAGCTTTCTCCACAACAGTTGCTCCGATAACAGGTTCTCCTGCTTTATCCTGAACAACGCCTGTCACATCAATGCGCTCTACCTGCGCAACCGCGGGCAGTTGAACGGAATTCGAATTGTTTTTTGCTGCAACGCCGATGAACACCTGACGGTCGTCGATCGAATAAGCGTTTCCGGTTTGCAGCAATACTTGATCGAGTATTTTATCGATCGTCTGGTCTTTCACATTAATACTGACTTTTTTCTTTAGGTTAACCGCCTTGTCACTATAGAAAAAAACATACTCGCTATTTTTTTCTATCATTTTGAATACTTCTTCCAGGGTATTGTTGTCTGCTTCCAAGGTTAACAAAGTGGACTGCGAATAACTGCTTGCGGCATTCGCGAAACATATACCTGCTATGAAGAATAGGTTTATCAGTTTCATAATCCGAATAAATCTACTAAAAACGGCATGCGTATGGCTGCCTTTTAAATTATTTATCATACATTTGTATTGATTTAAGTTGATACTCTGTGAAATTTTCAATTTGAATCATGCCGGATAATGTAGGGGTATGTTATCCGGTTTTTTATACTCTTTACTCCATAGGCTTGCTGTTTAAGGGGGTTACGCTAAAATAATAGCAATCATCTTGTTTCACGAATTTTACGGGAATCATCTTGGTTAATCCATTCAAGATTTTTTCCATATCATCCTTCAAATCCAGTTTACCCGAGCAAGTCAGGCGTTCCAATTCCGGCTCCCATCGGATCGGTTTTCCATAATAATCCGACAATCGCTGCAATATGACAGACAGACGTTCTTTTTTATATTGCAACAAACCGTCTTTCCAGGATATATAATCATATACATCTACAGTCTGAATGTCCACATCACCGGTCGATGTGCACCGGAACCGCTGATTGGGAATCAACTCGGCTTTCCGACCTGTTTCCGTACGAACATGAACGGAGCCTGTCACTAATACGACATCATCCGTCTTTTCATTACCATACGACTTGACATTAAAGGAAGTACCCAACACCTCGACAGCCATCCGGTCTGTTTTCACAACAAAGGGATTACCTTCGTTGCGGGTTACGTCGAGAAAGACTTCGCCATCTACATAGATCTCCCTCTTATCGCCTTTGAACGACACGGGAAATATGACATGCGACCCGGCATTAACCCAAAGTTTGGTGCCGTCGGACAGCAACAAGGTGGAATGTTTGCCTTTAGGCACGATCAACTGGTTATAGGTGACTGTCGCCTCTTTCTCTTCTTTATTGTCAACTGCCTTTTTATCCTTATTTCCTTCCATCACCGTCTGGGAATTGACCTTTATTTCTCCTTTATCGTCATATTTGACATCTGTATTGTCTTCTTCAAATCTCATTTGTTTGTTGTCCGACAACACCAAGCAAATCTCTGATCCTGGCTGTACATTCTTCTCTTTTTTGAAAGCGGCAATCATATCAATCATATTATCTCCCTGCTGGTTGCTTTCATAAAAGAAATAGAACGATACACCCAGCAAAATGAAAACACATGCCACAGCCGAGAAACAGGCGGCATAAAGCGTGCGTATTTTTTTCTTTAGCGAACTTTTATTTTCTATTTCTATTTTGCTCCACAATGCTTCTTTTTCTTTACGAAGAAGTTTTTCTTTGCGGGAGTTCACCACTTCGATAAAAAAAGCTGCTTCTTCAAAATCCTGAGCCGACAGATTACCGCTTTGTATCAGAAAATCCCAAAACTCGCGGCTCTCCTGTGTAGGATGCAAGATAGATGATATGAAATAATCATCCTGCAATAATTCATCTACTGTATATTCCTTATATTTCTTCTCCATCTTGTTTATCCAATAATCAGTTTATCAAAAACGAACAAATATATCATTATGCATGAGTTCTCTAATCTTCAGAATAGAGCGATGAACCAGGTTACGAACGGATTGGTTGTTCATGTGCATCAGCTCGCCTATTTCGTCGTACGACATTTCTTCTACATAGCGATAATAGATCACTTCGTTTTGCTTGGGCGACAAGACCTGCAAAAGTTTTTTCACCCGGGCGACATTATTGCTGGCAGCTTCGTTTTTCAAGTACTGGTCTTCTACGGAATATTCCGTTTGAAAAACAGGTTCTATTGTCTCTATCTGATAATATTCAACACTTTTTTTGAACAGATCGAACAGTTCGTTTTTCAACGATACAAAGAGGTAACTTTTTATATTATTTACTTTCCTTTGTTTGGAACGATCTTTATATAGAGAGATAAAAACCTCCTGAATACAATCTTTAACCGACTCGCGGTTGGTGGTAAAGTGCACGCCGTAAGCGAATAAGTCGTCTATATACAGATTGTACAACTCTGTATATGCACGGTCGTCGCCTTTAAGAAAGCGCTTCCATAGACTATCTATGTGCATCTGGTCGCTCATTTTCCTTTATTTATTATACAGACTTTAATATTAAAAAATTGTACTCAATTTCTTACTGAAATTTTTCAAATTTTATATCCAACAGGGGAAATAAGTCAGGGAACTGCCTACATTAGCCATTCCTTAGGAGTAGAGTATCACTGGAGGCAGAATTTACATAAATGCAGCCGATCTGTCACAGACTGGCTGCATCGGTTATCACACAACTCTATAGCATGAAAAAAAAATGTAAAAATGTATTACTCAGAGTCTATTTTATAAATGTGGAAATGTTTAATCGAATACTGGTATCTTCAATAACTCGCCGTCGTGCATAGCCGATTTGTGGGCAATGATACCAGGGATGGTGTAAGCCAGCGCTTCATGTACGTCGACCCCGGGCTTGCGGTTTTCCACAAGCGAGCTAATGAACTCGTGGGTAATGAAACAATGCGAGTTGCCGTGTCCGCTGATATGGCTGATCTTTCCGGGCAGGCCAGTCTTCCAAAAGGGCTTCATTTCGACAAAGTGCATTTCGGGTTCGTCGACAACGAAGCCACCTTCATCTTTACCCTGCATTTCGCTGGAGACTACCTGATGCGAACCCAGGCCTTTATATTCGGAATAGTAACTCATTTTGTCGCCATGCCATTCACCTCTTTCAACGCCTACCAGCGCACCTCTCCAGCATACCTCGCCCATGAAGGAGTTGCCCTTGTCGGTGCGGAAAAGTGCAGTCTCATTCCAGAAGGGATTATTAAAAGGGTTGTTGTTCAACAACGGGCTTCCATCGCCCCAACCGTTGCAGGTTACGCTTCTCAGCCTTTCTCCGGTGACGGCAATCAGGAAAGAAGTAACATGCGTAGGATATAGCATAGGTGGAAGGCCATGTCGCCAGGTCGGTTTCTTGTTGTCGTCGAAATACAAGGTTTCCAGGCCGGGATGATAGTACTGAGCCGCACTGCTGAAGATGTTTCCGAACTTGCCCGCGCGATAGAACTCCTGTGCCATCATGGTTTCTTCGCGGTAGGTGGTTGTTTCAGCCATCATGTAAGTGAGTCCGGAGCGTTTCACGGCTTCAAACAACTGATGGCATTCTTCTTCGGTCATGGCGGCCGGAACAGCACAGAGCACGTGTTTGCCGGCCTTCAGGCACTGGATCGTGTGGCGCACATGGTCAGGTGCCGGGGTGAAAAGGGCTACGGCTTCGACTTTGGGGTCGCGGAGCAGTTTTTCCAGTGATTCGTATGATTTTTTACATTGGTAGACTTCCATCAGCTTGTTTCTTCTTTGAGTGTCCAAATCACTCACAGCCTCAACGATGCAGTTGGGGTGTTCATGGAAGAAGAAACCTAAACCGAAATTGCCGCCAACTACGCCTAGACGGATTTTCTTATCCGAAGCGAGTGGTTTGGCAAATGCGAAATGTGGCGAAACGCACATGGCTGTTGTGGCCAGTCCGAACTGGCTTATGAACTGTCGTCTGTTTATCTTTTCCATATTCTTTTATTTATTTAAAAATGTGTTTTAAATGGGTATTAAATAATTCGGTCAGCAATTAAAGTTTGGCTTTTTTGATTAACAAGTGATCCATCATGGCATTATAATAATTTTTGTTGTCGCATAGCGGATAGATGACAAAGTGCTTTCCATCGGTTGCATCGGCAAATGTATTGCGACCCGTTTCGGTATCTATGAATATATTTACTCGTTTGAAGCCCAGCCGGTTGATTTTACCACAGGCATATCCGGCACACCATACGCCGAAAGGATCCCAGGCAAGCCGTCCGGTATCGGTTCCGAATGCGTATAAGGCACGGGTTACGATGTCTTTGCGTTCGGTGTCTACCTGTTGCAAGCCGGCGCCGCATACGAGCAATCCGCCTACATCGTTTGTGAAAAAGAGTATCGGATAGGGCCAATGCTTGCTGATATAATCTGCCGCCGTACGGGCTGCGGGGGCAAACCAGATGTTGTTGCAACGCCCTTCCGGATAGGTAGCACCTACGACGTAGAGTTGTCCGCATTTTCTTTTGACGAGTTCCTGGCCCGTAAGCCCGGAGTATTCGTCAGGTTCACTTTTCAGCAGGCACTCGATGTTGGTGGTGTAGCCGGTTGTAACGATATCGACCGGGGTATCGCTTTCGGCGAGTATTTTGCGGTACATTTTTACAGCTTCGCAGGAATTCACCTTGCCATCGCTATATTCGGCCATCAGATCCCAGTAGGGTGATTCTTCAGGCGGGTTGGCTACCGCGCTTTTTCCTATCAATACATCGGGCTTGCCTTCGTGAAGGAGAAAACCGCGTAAAGCATCGAGGTTATTGGGACCGTTTACGGAAAAGGCTACTCCTTGCAGGTCAATGATGCCGTCGTCGTCGAGTGCTGTTGCGATCCGCAGGGCACAAGCGTCGTCTACATCGGTACACATGTCGACGTCGACGATCATTTTTTTATGGGGAGTTGTATTCAGGAAGAGTTCGTTCGGATTTCTGTTTATATTCAAATCCGTCTGACTTCCGTCGGTTTGGCAACTTCCCAACAGGGTGGCTGCCAATAATAGTTTATATATGTGCTTCATGGTTTGTACAAAATTTTAATTGCTTTTTATCCACTCGCCACCGGAAGGCGGAAGGTATTGAAAATCGATTGGGTACCAGCAGGTGGCAAATCCTTCTTTCAAGCGGTTGGAAAACACGAGGTCGAAGGCATGAACACCTTTTTCGAGGGCGATTTGCGTCTTTTTCTCGTAAAAGCGAGAAGAGATGGAATTACAGATTAATAGTTTTCCTGCAATCCACAACTCATCCGCGTTCGATTTAAAAGTGTAAATACCCGTCTCTGGTACTTCGATTTCGCCGGAATAGCATGCCAATCCGGGAGTTTTGAAATCGAATTTATTGTTATTATATGCAGCAAAAGAGTTTATTATTGTATCTGTTTCGTATACGGCTTTTGCAAAATCGTTATGATCCTTAAAAAGGCCGTTTGCCTGCTGAAGGCGGATTCGTCCGTTGCAAATACCGTCAATAGCGGGTATAGGTGTTTGCTTTTTAACGTTTATAGTGCGTATCGGACTAAGTTTGCCGCTTGCTGTCTTTGTACAGACTTTCAGCGTACACGGCTGGTGCAGTACTAACCGTTCCGGCAAAGAGGGAGCATGCATGTCGGGAGTTGCTCCGTCCGTCGTATAGACCATAGGCAGGGAACGGCTGTTTTTAAATTCCAAAACGACAGAATCTCCAGTAAAGACTTTGTTGGTCGTCAACTCTCCTTCCGGAAGCGGAATGTGGTAATTGATGCCTTTTAAATCCAAACGGACCTGCATGTTTTCCAGACGGCGTAGGAAGTCGTCCCAGTTTTTCTTTTCGGGTGTTGTCCAGGCTGTTTCCGCCAAAGCCACGGTCCGCGGATAGAGCATGTATTCCAACAGTTCTCCGGAGGTCGTCCATTCACTCCATAAGCATGCTTGGGTACCGATTACATGTTTTCTTTTGTCGGGAGCTAATTCTTTTGGAAGCGGCTCGAATTCATATACGTCTTTCAAGTAAGACTGTCCGCCCATAGCAGCCGGCTCTACTTCATCGGCGCCTTGTGCAGCACATAGGTAAAGCCCGTCGGCCATGGAGGCCATAACAACATCATGGCCTGTGGCTGCTGCCTTGGCTCCGCATTCAGTGCCTTTCCAGCTCATCACGGTTGCATCTTCAGGTAATCCGCCTTCCAGAATTTCCTCCCAACCGATCATGCGTTTACCCAACGTTCCGGAAATAAAACGCTCCATCCGCTTGATGGCATAGCTTTGTAATTGTTCTTCTACAGAATGCTCCGGAGTTGGGCGGAGGTTCAGCCTTTGGGCTAACGCTTGGCAACGGGGGCATGTTTGCCAATATCTCTTAACGCATTCGTCTCCTCCGATGTGCAAATAGCGGGCTGGAAATAGTTCGGCTATTTCCGTCAATACATTTTCCATAAAGGCGAACACGGAGTCGTTGCCTACACAAAAGACATTCTCTTCATAGCCAAAGACCTGTTCACTTTTAAAAGGTCCGCCACTGCATGACAATTCGGGGAAAGGAACCAGGGCCGACAAACTGTGTCCCGGGAACTCTATCTCGGGTATCACTTCTATATGATGACGGCCAGCGTAGGCTACCAGTTCTTTTATATCTTCTTTTGTATAATAGCAAGGTCCGTATAACTCTTCATTATATGTTTCCTGTACGGCAGAATATTCAACCAGTTGCGGATACTTATCGATAGCGATACGCCATCCCTGATTATCCGTCAGATGCAAATGCAGACGGTTCAGTTTAAGCATAGCCATCACGGATATCTGTTTTTTCAGTTCTTCCACGGTAAAGAAATGGCGGCTCACGTCTATCATCACTCCTCTGTAACTGAACCGTGGATGGTCTGCAATTTTAACAGCAGGAACAGATAGTTTCATTTTCAATGGTTTCACACTTTCGATTTCTGCCGGTAAGAGTTGGAAGAATGTTTGTATAGCATAAAACATACCCTTTTCTGTGGCGGCCGAAAGTGATATTTGCCGGTCGTCTACTTCTATTTCGTATCCTTCTTCTCCCAGGTTTTCATTCGTTTTGAACCTAATGCAATTATTGGAAGAGTTATCCGAAAAAGAGAGTTTATATCCGCTTGCTTCTTCCAGCTTATTCATTAATATAGAGGCTTCTTTTTCCCAATCACCATTTTTCAGTGATAAGGTGGTCGAGTTGCTGATAGGAAAGACGCCTTGTCGAACTTCCAGCTGTAAGGGTTCCGGTATGATATGTATTCCGGAATTGTACACTTTATCTTCCACAGAAAGATGGCAGGATATGAAAGAATAAAAAAACAGATATACGAAGTATCTTTTCATTTTGAGTTATATCTTACATGTTAGGAGTTATAAAGCGGAGGGAGGTCTGTCGACCTCTCCCCCTCTTAATTTAAGCAGAAAATCAATATGCTATTTTTTCTTTGGGTCTACTTCCAGGATCGTACCTCCTATATAACGCTGACCGTCGTCTCTCGTTATATAGTAAACGACCAACACTCTGTTGTTATCCAGTACGACCGGCCACGAATAGCCCACGTCTGTACCAGGCCCGTTATCATCACGAAGCACGATTTCCTCTGCGGTTGCAAAGTCCGTACATTCTGCATTTAAAATCCGGGCCCGTACGCCACAGGGTTTCTCCCGGTAACCGTATGTCAGAAACACGCGATCGTCCGGTAGCCTTACAGCCGCCAGTGGATGTCCGTAAAAACCCATAGGTTGCCATTTGAACGTTTTTCCACCGTCTGTAGAGCGAGCGATGCAGGCCCGTGTTTCCGGGTTCTCGGTACGTATGAATGCGACTATATCACCTTTCGGTGTTTCATAAACTGAAGCTTCATTAAAGATGAATTTCTCATGAGCCGCCACGATACTTGCGTATTGCCAGGTCAGCCCTTTATCGTCCGAATAAAGCAGATGATTAGATGTTTTTGTAAGCGGGTAATCATCCATGGCTGCTACTACCCAAAAAATTCTTCCACTTTTACCTTCATACAAGGCACCTCTGTTATAAGCTGATAACGGGTTTCCCATTGGGTCTTTATAAATTCCATCTTTCACTGCGGTAGGATAGATCGGTCCTTCCCATGTCTTGCCATTATCAAAAGAACGCATAATATACCCCCCCATGGCTACCCATCCTCCTTCGTGGTAAACAGGTTGTTTCAACTTCGCTATCGCATCCTCTCTGAGGTGTGTCCAACCGTAACTCGTACAAAGCAACGTTCCGTCTCTCAGTTTCAACAGACAGGGATCCTGGGATCCGCCAAAAGGATGTGCATAAATTAATTCGGGATTTTTTGTCCAAGTTTCACCATCTTTGGAGCGGACCATCACTAAATAACTATTCAAATCGGTATGCGTCGGATATGGTTCTCCCAACATAACCCTGTTGGGTGCACGACGAAAAGCGACCAGATAGTCATCACCGCTTTTTACAACAGAAGGAAATGCGACGTAAAACTGCGGGTCGTCGTATACAACCACATCTTTTATTTTTCGTACTCCCGACTGTTTACTCAGATCTTTTGCCAGCATATTGCCTGAAAAATAGGATAAGGCAAATAGTATTACTAGAAATATTCTCATCTTTTTAGTATTTGTTTTGTATTATAGACTTCAATAATAAAATTTTGTACTCAATTTATATTTGAGAATTTTATTATTATGAGTTAGTCATCATATCCCGGGTTTTGTTTTACCATGGGTTCTTTACTCAACAAATCATCACTTATAGGGAATAATTTCAGATAATCTTTTCCTTTCTTATTCTGAAGAGACGGAACTAAATCGAACACTTTGTCAAAACGTAATAAATCCCACCATCTTTTACATTCAAAGGCAAACTCCAACAAGCGTTCTTTCAGAATCACTTCATCATTATATTCTTTTGAACCGCTGACAAAAATATGTTTGTCAAAATTCTCTCCATAAGCTCTTTTTCTTATCTGGTTAATTTCATCGGAAGGATCCATACCCAGAGCATTTTTCGCTTCCGCCATCATCAACAAGACATCTGCATACCGATAAAGAATAACATGGCTCATAAAGTATCTGTGCCCGGCTTCAACCAATCCTTTACCCTTCATACACACGCTTTGATAATATGCCCGGTTACCGTCCTCATCATAGGTATATATTTCATATAACGTGCTAGCCTTTCGGGTATCATCGGGATCATAAGAATCGATCAGTAATTTCGTCGGGGCAGTAAGTGACTGTCCACCACCTGTTGGGAAAATCGTGTTTTTCGTTTCCTCATCAATATTCCCCGGAACGCCAGCCTGAATGATCCAGGTATGCCAATAAAAGTTATGATTTCTCTCGTCCTTCTGATAATGAGCACAAAACAGAAGTTCCGAGTTGAACTTATTACCAACATCAAATATTTTACTGAAATCAGCAATCAAATCAACTCCCGGTTGTTTAACTTCCTTCAAAGCATTCAAAGCAATTGTGAAATCCTTTTCCCCTCCGTTCAGCCGTTTTCCCGTCCAAAGATAAACATCACCTTTTAAAGCATTTGCCGCAGGTTTATTCCAATAGATTCTTCCGCTGGCAGGCGCACCGCTATTAGGATGGTCGGCAAACAATTCAATCGATTTATCAATATCACTTTTGATAAGTGTAAATACTTCTCCGACAGATGATCTCTCTTTATAAAGCACTTTAGGGTCTGTTCCCTCTACCGGTTCAGTACGGATAATCAAGTCTCCCCAGGAACGAGCCATTACATAATATGCATAAGCTCTCATCACATAAGCTTGTGCCAAATAATAGTTTTTATCTGCTTGGGAGTTAAAATTGATGCCATCCGCATATTTAATAATCAAGTTACACGAATTTATCAACGAATAGAAGGGTTTCCAAGAGGCTCCAACCGTTGCGGAAGTAAGCGTATTATTAAAATAAATATCATATCCACCGCTACTGCCTGCTGCATTCAAACCGGATGTTTCGGCACGGGATTCGCCCAATAAAAACAATTCTTCGTCAACCTCTCTCAAGTAGGTATACATTCCCTGAATTGCAGCCTTGACATCTTCTTCTGTTTTCCAAAATGAATTGCCACTGATAACACTTGGTAGTTCTACATCCAGCACATCACAACTTACTAATGAAGTAAACAAGACGGCTATTATTGCGTTTCTAATTATTCTGATTCTATTTTTCATAACGTCATGTTTTTAAAATGTAAGATTAGCTGAAAAAGTCACGTTTCTAGGCATTGCATAGCGTCCGTCGTCGGTTCCACCATCCTCGGGATTCAAGCCTTTATAACTCGTAATGTATAAAAGGTTACTACCTGTTACAGATACACGGACGTTACTGATTCTCGCTTTTTTAAATATTTCAGGCAAGAAAGAGTAAGAAAGAGTCACCTCACGGAAGCACAAGAAATTACCCTTTTCGTAATACATCGATCCAGGTCTTGCACCCGTTGCATTACACTGTGTAAAATTACCTCTGTAGAAGCGAGGATAATCCGTCACATCTCCTTGCTGTTTCCAGGAATATTTTACAACATCTTGCGTCATATTGTTGTCTCCGAACAAACTGTAATCCAAAAACATCCTCGCCCAATTATAAATCGTATGTCCGGCTGTATAGTCTGCCCTTACATAGAAGTCGAAACCGCTGAACGACAAATTACTGGAAACACCACCCGTCCATTTCGGATATTGATTTCCCACATATATCCGGTCTTTCGAATCGATCTTACCGTCACCGTCTGCATCCAACCAATTTACATCACCTCCGAACTTTGTTCTGTCTTCAATAGTTATAAGCATGTCTTGCGGAGCTTTGGCAGCCTCTTCATCGGTTGAATAAATACCTAATTGTTTATATCCGAACATATCCCCCATAGTTCCTCCTTCCTGCAAGCCACCTTGCCAGGTATGTTGATTTTTTGATGCATCCCATACATATTCACCTCCGATACGATTGTTTTCCACACCATTTTCCGGTAACTCCAAAATCTTGTTCTTTACTCTTGATGCATTAAACCCGATCGTCCAACTGCCATCTTTCCCAAAACGGAGTACTTCGGCATTGATTTCCAGTTCTACACCTTTATTTTCGAGGCTTCCCAAATTAGTATAAACATCCCCCAGACCTGTAGATGGCGGTAACGTAAACATTGTAATCAAATGATCGGTCTTCCTTCTAAAATAATCAGCCGTAATATTCAGTCGGCTATTCAAGAATTTAAAATCACCACCGATGTCGAATGTCTTCGAACGTTCCCATTTCACATCATCATTTGCCGGGTAACTGATACGGATAGCGGGATTTCCAAAAAATGTTTGTCCCACACTATAATTACCGTCGGCAGCCCAATCGGCAAGTCCATTGATATTACCGTTCACACCATAGCTGGCACGCAATTTGGCCTTCACAATTTTCTTCAATCCGTCCGGGTAGAAATTCTCCTGATCAATATGCCAACCTCCCGAAACTCCGGGAAAGAATCCATATCTATTATTACGTCCCAAATTAGAGGCTCCATCATAACGGGCGCTAAAAGATAACAGGTATTTGTTTTTGTAATTGTAATTAATTCTACCGAAATATCCCATCATCTTATGCGTAGAACTCGAACTTGAAGCCGCAGTCCTTTCCGCAATACCGTTCACAGTCGTAATATTATCCGTAGCCCCACCTCTACCAGCAGCCGTAATTGCATCGATAATACGTTCAGTATAATTTAATCCCAGCATAGCAGAAAAATGGTGATCCTCCCAAAATGTCCTCGTATAATCCAATACGGCATCCGCCTGGTAATGAGACCATTCATTATGATTAGCAGAAGCTTCTCTTGTCTTTACCTGTTGATTCGGTCCATTCCAATATGCCGGCATAAAACGATTTTTATCCGTATTCGTTTTATACAGGGCTATTTGAGGTTTGAAAGAAAGCCCCGGTAATATCGTCCAATCCGCCCCCAGAGATAGCGTATAGTTCTCCGATTTATCCGTATATTTCGCAATTGACATGGAATATAACGGATTACTCATACCCCATTGTGAACCGGGAGCATACGAGCCATCTTCAAAATAAATCTTGGCAGTCGGAGCCAAACTGGCATTTCTATAAAACGAAACAGCAGAGTTAAAAGGCGACGTGTGAGTTCTTGTATTAGAATAATACACTCTTCCTGTAACGTTCAAATTATCCAAAACCTTTACTTCACCATTAATATTGAAAGAAAAACGATTATAATCCGTTGCACGTAAAGTACCTTCGTTTTTCAGATAACCTATACCGGCCAAGAATTTTGCCCGTTCGGAACTACCACTCACTTCTGCATGATGATTATGGGAAAAGCCGGTGCGATAAGCCAAATCCGACATTTTATTATCTTGGAATATCAACGTCTGAGAAGGATCTATGGGGTCCGGCATGCTTATCCAACCCTCATTCAGTTTATGTCTGTTCGAATCATTCAGATACTGTGTTGTGAATGCTGTTTGATTCGTTAAATTATTTCCCGTACCATAGCCTTTTGCCAGTCCTAATTCACTGGTTGCATCCGGGAATTTATCCTGCATGACCATACCTGTACGATGCAAAGTCAAATAATCTTTAGCATTCGCCATTTCATATTTTTTTCCTATAGTCGATATGGTAAAGTCATATGAATAAGAAACCGAAGCTTTACCAGCCTTAGCCGACTTAGTCGTTACAATAACAACACCGTTCGATCCTTTTGCTCCATAAATAGAAGTAGACGCAGCATCTTTCAATACTTGTATGGATTCGATATCATTGCTTGACAAATGATTGATGTCATCACGAGTAATGCCGTCGACCACATATAAAGGAGCAGCCCCGTCCGGATTTTGAATAGAAGTACCACCACGTACAACAATACGGGGTGCCTCACCGGGTTGTCCAGAAGTACTTTGTACCCTCACTCCGGAAACAGCCCCTTGCAGAGCAGATGCCAGATTACCATAAGGCACGTTTTCCAGCACTTTATTATCAACCTTTGAAACTGACGTCGTCAACAATTCACGTGATTGCGTACCATATCCGATAACGACAACTTCATCCAAAGCCTGAAGATTTTCCTTTAGAGTAATATTAAACCGGTTTTTCCCTCTAACGGATATTTCCTGACCGTCATATCCGATATAGGAAACGAGCAAACTACTATTATTGCCTACTTTGAAAGAGAATCGACCATTCATATCCGTAATAGTTCCATTGGTCGTTCCTTTCTCCGAAATATTGACACCGATAACAGGTTCGCCCCTTTCATCAACGACAACTCCGCTAACTTCTTTTTTTTCTGTCGATTTCGGAGTTTGCATAGAAGAAACAGTTATCAGAATCTTATTACCCGATATCTGATATTGAAGATGTCGTTTCGATAGAATATCAGTTAATACACTTTCTAGTGATCGTTCTTTCACTGATACTGTAACAAGGGCTTTTCCCGCAAGATCAGCATCCCGATAAGAAAAACGGTAAGTTGATTGCTTTTCTATTTCCTGAAAAAGACGAGGCAATGTGACATTCTTTAGTTTCAGGTTAACATTACCTGTTTGCGCATTCGCTGGTATAGTTGTTAAAAAGATAAAACTTAGTACAAGTAACAAGTTTGTTACACAAAAATTCGTACTTTTACGTCTTAACTTAATTAAGTGTTGAATAATATTCATAATAAAAAATTTAAAGTTGACTTTTAGTTTTTTACTGCTATGCTATCACATAGCTTCGCGAAACTGAATTCGACGATTTATCCGGAGAGCCTGCCCGCTTTCCGGATATTTTTTCCCTTTCCTATGTTTTCATAATTCTTATTTTTTTAAGGTTAACACTCTATTTATTTGTCGCAAAAAGTTGAACTTCATTCCCTTTTATTTTGTAATCAAAACCATAGTGCACTTTCAATATATCTATAACCTCTTCAATCTCTTCCTTATCAAACACACCGGTATAGGTATCCTTAACAAGTGAGGAATCCATAATTTCAAAAGAGACACCATATTTCCGCCCTATTCTCTTTAATACTGCATCCATCGGTTCCGATCTAAACACTAATTCTTTACTTACCCAGGCTGTTTCCAATACATTCGAAGTCGTTATTTTCTTCATTGTCCCCGTTTTTTTATCATAAATTACTTTCTCATTTGGAACCACATTCAGTCTCTCAAAAGGAGGACAAACAGAAGAAACAGTCACACTCCCCTGCACTAATGCCATTTCCAATATATCCTTATTTGAATAAGCATATACATTGAACGAAGTCCCTGTTACTTCAATATCCATAAATTCGGTATTCACTACAAATTTCTTTTGCACGTCTTTTTGCACATCAAAATATCCTTCACCGGAAAGAGATACACGCCGGTCTTTTTTCCCAAAATCCTGTTTATAAGAAAGTATAGATTCTGAATTAAGCTTTACAGCCGTTCCATCCGGTAAAGTAATTGAAACTCGCTCTCCTTTTCCGACTTTAACTTCCATGATCCGGTCCGCTAACTGAGTAATTTCACGGTTATCTACATATAAATAAACTGACAAACTTCCCATAATCAGAAATGCTATAGCTGCAGCAATTTGTCGCCAGTTAAATTTTCGAACTTTAGAAGCAGGTATTATATTCACCTCTTGCCGGATACGAACCAATAAACTTTGGGCATCTTCAGACGATAAACTTCCGTTATTATCCCAACTATTCCAACTATCAAACAATACAGGGAAAAGTTCCTCATCCGAATGATTATTGATTTCTTTCCTGAGTTCACGAAATTCTTCCCGACTAATTTGTTCAGTCTGATATTTCGTTAACCAATCTTTCAAATTTCTATATAATGATGTACTCATAAACTGGAAATTTCGTTCGTTTATGAGTAATATCCTGAAAGGTTAAATTTATAACATACGCTTCTGCATGCTATAAAACATATTTTCAGAAATAAATCGTGAAAAGTATAAATAAATAGGAATAGTTGGATAATTCGTTGCGCAACACTTTCAATGCGGCAGAAAGTTGGTTACGCACCACTTGCTCCGTTATAGATAGCCGGGAAGCGATTTCTGTAACGGAAAGATTATATTCCTTATTCAAAACAAAGATTTCCCTTTGCCGGGGTGTCAGTTTCTGCTTGGCAGCTTCCAACTCTTTTAGAAAAAGGTCGAAATCATATTTAGCTTCTACGTCATCAGTCGAAATAAGTTCTTTTTTAAAGTCCAGATAATCCTCCATCTGCGGATGATTCAATTGACGGCGAAGTTCTTTCAATAAAAAATGATAGGAAATAGTAAATAAATAAGCCTTAAAAGAGGCATCCGGATTAATACCCGTTCTATTAGACCAGATCTTTACAAATGTTTCCTGTACGACATCTTTCGCCGCACTGTCTGATTTCAAATATGAGAATGCAAAATGGTACAGTCTGGAGGCCCATAGGTTATACAGAGTATTAAAACTAAACTCTGATCCTTCGGTTAACTCTTTCAATAATCTCCTTTCCTCTAACATGCTTTCCCCATTTCCTTATTAATGGTCACAAATATATGAAATAATAAACTTTATTCATCGCAAATCAAATTATTGCATATTCTTCGTATTAGAGAAAAAGCGATTTGCGCCTGTAAATAAAGAAAGGATACCCCATGTGTGAGATATCCTTTCTATATATATTGAAAGATTTACATTACTTGCTGAAATCCCTCGGAGCCGGAACCGGAGCCAACGGTTTACGGTTCTGAAGATCTTTCATTACTTCTTCGATTGCCTTGTTCAGCTGCTGGTCTTCGCCATTCCATTCCTTTACCGGATCATTGTCGATCAGGATATCCGGGTCAACACCGTGGTTTTCGATAATCCACTGCCCCGTCTTCGGATCATAGCTGGTGAAGAAAGGTACACGGATATCTGTTCCGTCCATGTAAGGCAGTGGGCCGCTAATGCCGACGATACCACCCCAGGTACGGGTTCCAATCAGCTTACCCAGTCCCAAAGCACGGAATCCCCAGGGGAACAGGTCGCCATCCGATGCAGAATATTTATTGATCAAACAAACCTTCGGACCCACCTGTACGGCATCCGGAACAGTACCGATATGGTTCGAACCACGACGCATGGTCAGACGATACGGTTCACGGGAAAGACGTTCCAGAATCATCGGAGATACATTTCCACCACCATTGGCACGGTCGTCGATGATCAGACCTTCTTTATCCAACTGCGGATAAAAATAACGGGCAAATTCATTCAAACCGTCTACGCCCATATCCGGAATATAGATATATCCCACACGGCCGTTAGTCGCTTTATCCACTTTCTTGATATTATCCTGTACCCAGTTGTAATGATACAACGAATATTCTTCAGCCAACGGACTGATCACAATTTTACGAGCTCCCCCCAATTCAGGCTTGCTGTTCAATGAAAGTTCTGTCGGGATACCGGCTTTACCAACCAACAAAGAATACATATCCTTTACACTGTTAGTCGGAATCCCGTCGATAGCCACGATAAACTCTCCGGCTTTCGCCTCGATACCCGGCTCTGTCAACGGAGAACGCAGGTCTTTACTCCAGGATGCTCCCGGTAATATCTTTTCCAGACGGAAGAATCCACTCTTGTCACGTGAAATCTCAGCACCCAACAGACCAGTCTGCACACGCTCCGGACGATCCAGTTCACCCGGATTCACATAAGCATGGCCGCAATTCAGTTCGCCAATCATTTCACCGATCACATAATTCAGATCCAGACGAGTCTTCACGTAAGGAAGAAGAACGGCATATTTTTCTTTGATCGCTTTCCAGTCCACGCCATGCATGTTCTCCACATAGAAACCATCACGGTAAGCACGCCATGCCTCATCGAATATTTGTGCCCATTCTTTCGGATAATCCACCGTAATCTTCATATTGGAAAGATCGACAGCATTACTCAGATCAACACTGCCGGAAGGTATGTCGGTCACATAGATCTGTCCTCCTTTATAGAAAAGAGCCTTTTTACTTCCCGGTGTAACAGACATGGAGGCTCCGTCAGCAACAGTTTCTTCCTTTTGCTTTTTCAAATCGTACACTTTTGCTCCGCCGCGACCATAATACCAGATTTTTTCACCATCCGAATAAAAACCGCCATAGTAAGAGCCCGGTAAAGGAAGTTTGATAATACGATCGGTTATACCTTCCTGATCAATCTTTACAACGGTTTCTGCCGAAACATCTTTCTTATCTTTATCTTCTTTCTTTTTATCCTCTTTCTTAGCCGTCTCTTCTTTAGCAACTTTTACTTCGGCATCTTTCTGAAGGAATGGAGAAGGAGTATCTTTTTGAAGCAACGCCAGATAAACACCACCCATATTATTATAAACATGGTTCCATTCCAAAGAGCCATAAGTCGGATTAAAGTCACGTGAAGAGGCGAAGATCAAGTATTTTCCGTCTGTACTAAAGGCAGGAGAATGAGAGTCGTACCATTTATCCGTAACTGGATATTCCTTACGTGCAGCAATATCATAAACATACACCATACTTACTTGGTTTTCCGCCGGACGGCTATAAGTCAACCATTTACTATCCGGTGAGAAGGTTACGTCACGTATCTCTGCCATCGGGTTCTGAAACAATACGGTTGTTTTCTTTCCAGCTACATCAAGCAGGTTTACCCGGTTCTTACGATCGGTATAAACAATTGATTTTGAATCGGGACTCCATTCAAAAGAACGGATATAAGTATCGTTATCTTTTGTCAATTGAACAGGTTCACCACCAGTGGCATCCTGAAGGTAAAGTTCTGTTTCGCCCGTACTATCCGAAATATAAACAATATATTTTCCATCAGGCGACCATTGGGCTTCACGGTCATGCTGTCCGGGCGAACGGGTAATATTTTTTGTCACACCTTTCTCCACAGGCAGGTTGAAAACTTCACCACGTGTAGTTACTACCACACGTTCTCCATCAGGAGAAATACTAGCATTGGTAAGGTATGACGAACCATCCTTTATTTCACTACGGGCATAGATATTATCGGAAGTCAGTTTGATCTCTACTTTTTCCGGCTTTTTCGCCGTAGCATCCATTTTATAAATATAACCACCGTTCTCGAATACGATAGTCTTACCATTCGCACTAGGGAACTTTACATCATATTCTGTAAAATCAGTGACTTTGCTCGTTTGTTTCGTTTTTGTGTTATAAACAAAGATATTCATTGTCCGGTCGCGGTCAGAAAGGAAAAATATTTCATCACCTATCCACATCGGAATAATATCCTGAGCCACATTATCCGTTATATTTTCGACAGACTTCTTTTCCGGATTATAAATCCAGATATCGTCAGCCATACCTCCCTTATAATATTTCCAGGTACGGAATTCACGCATTACACGGTTGTAAGCCAACTGTTTTCCATCCGGAGAATAACTACAGAAACCACCTTCAGGCAAAGGTATAACTTCTGAAAGGCCTCCTTCTTTATCTACCGTATATAATTTACCGTCAAAGCCGCTGCTGATGCGGTTACGGTAAACAATACGACTGCCGTCGGGTGTCCAGGCAATCACGATATTGTTCGGCCCCATGCGGTCCCCCAGGTCATCACGTGCGTTAGTCGCCGTATAGGTTACACGCAAAGGTTCGCCTCCGGTAGAAGGAATAGTGAACACTTCCGTATTTCCATCATACTGTCCTGTAAAAGCAATTGTTTTACCATCAGGAGAAAAGCGGGGAAACATCTCATACCCGACATGCGAGGTCAGACGTTGAGCTTCACCTCCTTTTGCAGGAACTTTATAAAGATCGCCGGCATACGAGAAAACAATCTCATTACCGTTCGTCGCCGGGAAACGCAACAGGCGTGCATCATCCGCTGCCATCATCAAGGCAGAAACACCGGCTAAAGCGAGCAAGGAAAGAATAAGTTTCTTGTTCATGTTATATTTTAGTTTAGTCTACAGGCAAAGGTAAAAAATTACATGGTACGGCAATATCATTTTGTTAAAAGAAAAATCCCCGACAGTATAACCTGCCGGGGGAATAAAATATAAATATAATATATAAGGATTATGCTTCTTCCGTATCAATCCCTTTCCAGACGAATGCAGCGATAGCCGCTCCCAGGAATGGGGCTACGATAAACAACCATAATTGTGAGAGAGCTTCACCTCCCTGGAACAAAGCCGGACCGATACTACGTGCCGGATTCACCGATGTTCCGGTAATAGGAATACAAACAATATGGATCAAAACCAATGCTAAACCGATAGCGATACCGGCAAACTTGGTATTGGCACCTTTGGATGTTGAACCTAAAACCACCAGTAAGAAGATAAACGTAAAGACTGTTTCTGCCACAAAGGCCGGAACAAGATCATGGTAACCGTTTGCTCCGGTCAATGTTGTCGCCGAACCGGAATCTTTAGCCAAAATAAACAGGATGGACGAGCCGATGATCGCCCCGATCACCTGGAATATCATATACATTCCCGCATCTTTTCCTGAAATCCTTTTGGAGAGTAACATACCCAGCGTAATAGCCGGATTAATATGACAACCGGAAATCTTCCCGATCGTGTAAACCATCGTCAAAACGGCCAGCCCGAAGGCAAAAGCAACGCCCAACGTACCTACTGAAGAAAACGGTTGAATGGTTCCGGCAAATACTGCGCTACCACAACCCATCAGGACAAGTACCATCGTCCCGATCATTTCTGCTACATACTTTTTCATTAGTGACCTAAATTTGTTTTTAAATAGTATTTGTATAGGAATAAATAAACTATCTCGCCTTATTGACTATACTTCATTTATAAAACATTCGCTTATCTTGCTTTGTTTCGGCATTTTAGTTCCGTTTTTCGAACATAAAAAAGAGGAAGGAATACGATCTCTTGTCGTGCTGTTGAATTATATCCCCGGAACAGTTTTTATTAGGAATATGTTAAATATGACATTTGTATGAAAATAATCTCGTATTTTTACGGAAATTAATAAACGCATGAAAAAATTACTGATCTTAACATCGGCCCTCTTGCTGACAGGGTCCGCATTTGCAGAGAACGATCCGCTATGGATGCGTTATCCGGCAATATCTCCGAACGGGGAGATGATCGCCTTTACCTATAAAGGGGATATCTATACCGTTCCGACCACAGGTGGTAAAGCCACCCAGTTGACAACCCATCCGGCCCACGACACACGTCCGGTCTGGTCGCCCGACGGAAAACAGATCGCATTCGCTTCCGACCGCAACGGAAATTTCGATGTATTCATCATGAATAAAGAAGGAGGTGCCCCTACGCAATTGACCGTACATTCGGCAAACGAATATCCGGAAACATTCAGCGACAACGACCATGTCCTTTATTCAGCTTCTATCCAGCAGGATGTAAAAGACAGTCAGTTCCCTTCTTCCCTGTTCGCCCAGATATATCAGGTCGGCACCCAAGGAGGACGCCCGGAATTATTCTCCTCGCTGGCTATGGAAAATCTGGCATTCAGTAAAGACGGAAAACAGGTGTTGTATAACGATTCCAAAGGATATGAAGATCCCTGGCGTAAACACCACCAATCCTCCATTACCCGCGATATCTGGTTATGTACATTAGATAATGACCGTACATTCAAAAAGATTACCTCTTTCCGTGGAGAAGACCGCGATCCGGTATGGTCTCCGGACGGAAATGCCTTTTACTATCTGAGTGAAGAAAAAGGCAGTTTCAATATCTTTAAGAATGACCTGACCGGCAAGAGCGGCAAACAGATAACAAACCATACGACACACCCGGTCCGTTTCCTGACTTCCGACAAGAACGGGACTTTGTGCTATGGCTACGACGGTGAGATCTATACGGTTAAAGAAGGCGGACAACCCGCTAAGGTAAAGGTGAACATCATCTCCGACCAGACCGAGAATAATCTGATTCATCGCCTGATGTCGAACGGGGCAAACAGTATCGCTGTCTCTCCGAACGGGAAAGAGGTTGCCTTTATCGTACGAGGAGATGTATATGTTACATCGGTTGAATATGAAACAACCCGTCAGATCACCGATACGCCGCAGCAAGAGCGTAATATAGATTTCAGTCCTGACGGCCGTTCATTGGTTTACTCGGCTGAACGCGGCGAGACATGGGGCATTTATCAAAGCAGCCTGGTTCGTAAAGACGACAAATATTTTACTTACGCACAAGAGATCAAGGAAGAACCGCTGGTAGTTACCGACAAGACTTCTTTCCAGCCTACTTATTCTCCTGACGGTAAAGAAGTAGCATTCCTGGAAGACCGTACCACTTTACGCGTCATCAATTTGAAAAGCAAGCAAGTACGTACTGTCTTGGATGGTAAATACAATTATTCATATGCTGATGGCGACCAGACTTACCAATGGTCACCCGACAGTAAATGGTTCCTGGTGCAATATATCGCTATCGGCGGATGGAACAATAAGGATATTGCCCTGGTAAAGGCGGATGGCAGCGGAGATATTACCAACCTGACCGAAAGCGGATACTCTGATGGTGATCCGAAATGGGTGCTCGACGGTAAAGCCATGATCTGGTCGTCCGACCGTGCCGGTTACCGTAGCCACGGCAGTTGGGGTGCACAGGATGATACCTATATCATGTTTTTCGATGCCGAAGCATACGACAAATTCCGCCTGAGCAAGGAAGAACTTGCCCTGGCGGAAGATGAAGAAAAAGATAAGGACAAAGACAAGGATAAGAAAGACGGCAAAAAGGAGGATAAAAAGGATTCCAAAGCTAAAAAAGATGACAAGAAGAAAGATGATAAAGACAAGAAAGACGATGCGGACAAGCCTGTCGAACCATTGAAATTTGATCTGGAAAACCGTAAAGACCGCATCATTCGTCTGACTATCAACTCTTCAAATATGGGTGATGCCATACTGACACCGAAAGGAGACAAACTCTACTATTGTGCAGCTTTCGAAAGCGGTTACGACCTGTGGGAACGTAACTTCAAGGAAAATTCAACCAAAATACTGATAAAAGGTGTCGGTGGCGGAAGAATGTTTGCCGACAAGAAGGGTGAGAACCTGTTCCTGGTATCCGGTGGCCAGCTGAAAAAGGTGGAGATCAAAGACAGCAAAACCAAAGGTATCCCCTTCAAGGCTGAATTTTCTTATCGCCCGCCGCAGGAACGCGAATATATTTTCAATCATATATGGCGTCAGGTGGAAGATAAATTCTACGATCCGACTATCCACGGCATCGACTGGGAAGGATACAAAACAGCATATGCCCGTTACTTGCCGCATATCAACAACAATTACGACTTCCAGGAAATGTTGTCCGAACTGTTGGGCGAACTGAATGGTTCACATACCGGTGCCCGGTATTATTCATCGTCATCCGCTCCGGCTACAGCCTGCCTGGGTGCATTCTACGATAACAGCTATACCGGCGACGGATTAAAGATTGCCGAGATTATAGCCAAAGGGCCGTTGACATTAGCTGATACGAAGATCAAACCGGGTTGCATCATTGAAAAGATCAATGAGAAACCTATCAAGAGCGGTGAGAACTATTATCCGTTACTGAGCGGCAAAGCCGGAAAGAAAGTACTGTTGTCCGTCTACAACCCGGCAACAAAAGAACGTTTCGAAGAACAGGTGAAACCGATCTCTTACGGCGAACAGTCCAATCTGTTGTACAAACGCTGGGTAGAAAACTGCCGCAAAAAAGTGGATGAACTGTCCGGTGGCAAGATCGGATATGTACACGTTAAGGGCATGAACAGTGAAAGTTTCCGCGAAGTCTATTCCGAACTGCTGGGACGTTGCCGCAATAAGGAAGCAGTGATTGTAGATACCCGTCATAACGGCGGAGGCTGGTTGCACGACGACCTGGCAACCCTGTTGAGTGGTAAAGAGTACCAACGTTTCATGCCTCGCGGGCAGTACATCGGCAGCGATCCGTTCAACAAATGGCTGCAACCGTCGTGCGTACTGGTTTGCGAAGACAACTACTCGAATGCACATGGTTTCCCTTGGGTATACAAGACTCTGGGTATCGGTAAACTGATCGGTACTCCTGTCCCGGGAACCATGACTGCCGTATGGTGGGAATCACAGATCGACCCGTCCATCGTATTCGGTATTCCACAGGTAGGCGTTCAGGATATGCAGGGCAATTACCTGGAAAACCATGAACTGAAACCGGATATCGAAATCTACAACACTCCGGAATCGCAGTTGAAAGGTGAAGACCATCAACTGGAAGAAGCCGTGAAAGTTATGTTGCAGACGGTAAAGAAATAAGAATCAGAACATAAAAAAGGAGGTTGCATCAAAGTTTTTATTGATACAACCTCCTTCTTTTATACCCGTTTTATACCCGACAAACAGGTCGCTATTACAGATAAACAGAATAACGATTAATCCGGTATAGCCGTGCGGGAAGACCGAAAATCAAGTTTTTTGTATTTATCCTGCATTTCTTCGTCAGTTTTTTCCTTGTCGTTGGTGAAGAAAACGGGGGAGTTCTCGAAATGCCATGTTCCAACATAATTCAATGTATTTTCAGCGACAGTGAATTTGAACAGGACTAATTCATCGGGGCGTTGTTCTTTGCTTTTTATTTTCCGTTCGGTTTCCTGAATGGAATCTTCCCCCTTATAAATAGGTTCCATATAAGAACGGCCGCCATACCATTTGCTTTCGGTCCACCAATAATTCAAGATTGCATACGTTCCCGGTTCGATCAGGTAACAGAATTGATTTTCTTTCGAAGTCTTAAAGGTCGACTTCACCCGGAAGACAAGCACCTCGTTCGTTTCAATATTTATCAACCGGATATCCTGAGGATAACCGCCACTTTTGAATTTCTTCAGTCGCTGAACAAATTCACCGTAAAAAACAGCTTGTCCTACAGGGATAGGACCATCCGCAGCCGGCTTTTCCAGTCTTCGTGCCGGTTGAGCGGTTACACCGAATGAGACTATCAGCAATAGAACGATCAGTAAGTGTTTCATAAAAGCTCCTACTCTATTTGTTAATCAACAGCATTTTTATATTGAACAGAAAAAAGAGACAAAGAACGGTACCGTAAAATCGACCAGAATGCCGTGAAAGATAGAAACGAATACCAGATCCTTTCCTGAATAACGCGTAATAATCGGTAATGTTGTATCCATCGTCGTGGCACCACCGGCACAGATAGGAGCCAATCGTCCGAAATACTTGACAAAAAGGGGAGCTCCCAGCAAAGCCATAATCTCACGGATGATATTGGCGATCAATGCGATTGTTCCTAACTCCGTCGCCATCTGTACACCCAGCGACGCCTCTTTCAACTCCGTAATCAGGATAGAAGACAATGAGTAATAGGCAAAACCACTTCCTACCGCCAGGCAATCGAACACACTCCATTTTGTAATCAGTAAACTCACCAAAGCCGAGGCCGTCAGCGTCCCGATAATAGTAGCCAACGGAACCAGTAACAGCTTGGGACGGATACTGCACAATATATCTTTCAGCTTCTTATCACTCCCGATACTCAGCCCGACCTGAAACATCAGCAAGTAAAGCACATACATGGTGATATCGTTCTTAACGACCACCTCCGGCAGATACCCGCTCCACCCGAGAATACAGCCCAGCGCGAAGAAACCGACTACAATCAGGCTCCCTTTCATTCTCTCCTCCTTTCCTTAAAAAAGAAATGATAGACTCCCCAGGCGGCTAAAACACTTCCGGTCGTTCCGGCCAGAGCGATCAGGAAAGCCTGTCCGCCTAATGTTGTCAGGTTGTTTACAATAGCATCGTTGGCCCCCACCGAAATACCCAGCAGGAACAACAATAGCAGGATCGTATAAGAAATAGGTTTGCCTATCTTTTGCAGCAGTTCGACTTTGCGCAATAGATATCCTACGGCGATGCCTCCGAACATGATTCCGATTACCGTGAACATAGTTTGTTATTTTTCCGCAAAGGTAACAGAAAGAGCCTTGCAGAACAAATCCGCAAGGCTTCATATTAAACACAGCAACTTTACAACATAAAAGAAGATGTCAGCAAGAGGATTGTCAAAAGAACCAGTATGACCAGCCCCAATGCCGAAAAAGAATAAAATAGACGGAGGCGGCGTAGCTTTTTCTCCCGGGTGATCTGCTGTAACACCTTCAAGTCAAACTCTTTCCCTAAAGGCGGCAGTGTCTCTGCTCCTGGTGTCAGAAACCATGCCTTATAAGGACGCAACTCAGGCGGTAATGCGTCTGACGAGAAAAAGTGACGTAACTCCCGTTCTTCCTCAATGGTGGTCGCACATTCCCAGTATTTGTCTAATAACGATGTAATACGGTTATAATCCATATTATTTCTATAAAAGAGTTATCTGACGGTAAAACTTTCTGTCCGCTTCCGTTGCAAATTAATAGTATCCAGCGCCATATTACGTGTCACCATCAGGCAATAAGATGGAATGTCCTCTATCACAATCCAGGCGGCACGCTCTCCCCAGACCTTCAACATCACGTCCTGAACGATCTGTTCGGAACGCTCTGCATTTCCGGTGATCCTGTAAGCAACCCGCAACAGGTTGTCTTTTAAAGGCAATATCCTTGTTATGAACTCATCTGTTTTCATCTCTGTTATATTAGACGAGACAGCCCGGTAAAAGGTTGCAGTTTTTTGTGACTTTTTTCATTCATGAGAGGAAAAAGATCTGTATATAGTTCTTTTTCACTATATTTGTAGCTGTGCTAATTAAATAGTTTTAGTCCGCTAATTTTAAACTAAATCAAAATAAACAGTGAAGAAAACGATCTTATTCTTTCAGGCAGTTTTACTTTGCCTGCTGGTAGGATGCAAGCCGGCTCCCAACAGTGGGTTATTAAGTGACGAAATCAAGTATGTCGACCCGTTCATAGGAACCGGATTCCACGGACATACTTTCCCCGGTGCCACCCGCCCGTTTGCTATGGTACAGGTCAGTCCGGATACGCATATCATGGGCTGGGATGCCAGCAGCGGTTACCATTATGACGATCGCGAAATCTATGGGTTCAGTCATACGCACCTTTCCGGTACCGGTATCGGCGACCTGGGTGATGTGGCTCTATTGCCTTTCTCCGGAGGCGATTCGATCAAACCGGTCGGACTTTTTAATAAAGATACCGAAAAAGCGACTCCGGGTTATTACGCCGTACGTTTGGATAACTTCGGTGTAAACGTGGAGCTGACGAGTACTGACAAGGTCGGTTTTCATAAATATACTTACGATAATCCCAAAGACCGCCGTGTCATGCTCGACCTGGGACATATCCTGCAACCGAACTGGGGACACAAACTGGTAGATAACAGTTACCTGTTTGTTAACGACTCGACGGTAGAAGGTACGGTACGTACACAGGGATGGGCACATTTCCATTCGGTTTCTTACCGGATTACTTTCTCTGAGCCAATCGAAACCGTTTACCAATATATCGGGGGCAAATTACGTCAGGATTCTTTGTTCCTGCGCATCAATACGGAAGAAGACCTGAAATTCCATTATAAGTTCCCGGAAAAGGCGGAACCTCTGTACGTAAAGGTAGCCCTTTCCATGGTTGATACTGACGGAGCCGAAAAGAATCTGGAAGCAGAACTTCCGGGATGGGATTTCGAAGCGACCCGCATCAAATCGGCTGAAATATGGAACGATGCCCTGAACGCAATTGAAATTCAGAGCGCTGCCCCGACCGTAATGGTCAACTTCTATACGGCATTATATCATACGATGATCGCACCGTTCGCTTATCAGGACGTAGACGGCCGCTATCTGGGTATGGACAAAAAGGTGCATAAGGCGGAACCGGGATACGTTAATTATTCCGTATTCTCCCTGTGGGATACTTTCCGTGCCCTTCACCCGCTGATGACGATCATCAATCCGGAACTGGCTGCCGACTGGGGTAAAGTGTTAGTACAAGGATATAAAGAAGGTGGTATTCTTCCCAAATGGCCGTTGGCTTCAAGCTATACCGGCTGTATGGTCGGCTACCCGGCTGTATCTGTTCTGGCTGACCTGGTTTCCAAAGACCTGGCAGACGGTGACCTGAAAACATGGGCGGAAGCCGGTGCCCGTTCTTCCGTATACCGTGAAGACCTGGCAGAAAAGTTCAAAGGGACACGTGAGTTGGATCTGATTACCCTCCATCCGTACTTCAAAGAGAAATATGGCTTCGTTCCTGCCGACTCTGTTCCCGAATCCGTTTCATGGGGACTGGAAATGGCCTACGAAGACTGGTGTATCTCGCAGATCGCAGCCAAAGCGGGACTGGATTCATTGGCTCAGGCTTATGCTGCCAAAGGAGAATATTACAAACGTTATCTGGACCCGGAAACAAAGATGATGCGTCCGATCATGGGTGACGGCTCATTCCGTACACCGTTCAATCCGCGTTATTCGGCTCATATGAGAAGCGATTATACGGAAGGAAATGCTTTCCAGTGGAGTTTCTTTGCTCCGCACGATATGGACAACTTCATTGCTACGATCGGTGGCAAGAAAGAACTGGAAACACGTCTGGATACCTTGTTTACTACCTCTTCACAGGTTGACGGCGAACATGCATCCGGCGACATCACCGGCCTGATCGGTCAGTATGCCCACGGAAACGAACCGAGCCACCACATGGCTTACCTGTATAACTGGACAGATTCCCCATGGAAAGGTCAGGAACGTCTGGATTATATTATGCGCGAGTTCTATACAAACAAGCCTGACGGTATCATCGGGAATGAAGACTGCGGACAGATGTCAGCATGGTACGTAATGAGTGCCCTGGGATTCTATCAGGTTGCTCCCGGTATTCCGGTTTACACATTGGGCCGTCCGATGGTAGATCACGCCTTAATTCACGTAAAAGGCGGCATTTTCGAGATCGTGGTTAAAAACAACAGTCCGGAAAACAAATATATCCGGACGGTTACTTTGAATGGAAAGGAGCTCGAAACCCCGTTCTTCTCACATGCCGAAATGGCGAAAGGCGGCAAACTCGTATTTGAAATGACCAATACGCATCCATAAAAAGAAAATTATGTTACTGACTACAACAAACAACATCGAAGGGAAAAAGATTACCCAATATTACGGGATCGTTTCCGGTGAAACAATTATAGGAGCAAACGTATTCAAAGATTTCTTTGCCGGAATACGCGATATAGTAGGCGGACGAGCCGGTTCATATGAAAGCGTATTGCGTGAAGCAAAAGAAACGGCTTTACAGGAAATGAGCCAGCAGGCTGCACGAATGGGAGCCAATGCCGTTATTGCTGTCGATCTGGATTATGAAACTGTAGGAGGAAGTGGAAGCATGCTGATGGTTACAGCTGCCGGTACCGCAGTTCGATATGAATAAAATACGGATGGGGGATAAAAAGTCCCCCATCTGTTTCTATTCCCCTAAAATTCTTCTGACATGGTTCTTTAGTATATGAAAAGCCGGTGCCGCCATCGAGCCATGATCGTATCCATCCAATTCATAGATATAAGTCTCTTTATGCCCGGCCACCTTCATCATTCTCCAGAAATAAGCATTCTCTTCATAACGCCCCAACATTTCCATTTCGCGGTCGCCTGATACAATAATCAAAGGAGGAGCATCCGGACGCACATAATAAAGCGGAGCATATTCATCGATACTAGGTTGCGTTTCTTTCATGCCCAAAGACTCCCTATAAGCAAAATGGCTGATAGCGTGCCCACTAAAAGGTATTAATGCAGCGATAGAATCAGCATCTATAGAATAGACCTGAAGCCATTTCTTATCCAATCCGATCATATTGGTCAAATAACCACCGGCAGAGTGGCCTGAAACAAATATCCGTTGCCGGCTACCTCCGTATTTCTCTATCGTTTTAAAAGTCCAAGCTACCGCAGCTGCTGCATCATCAATACAGTCTTTAATACTGCACTTCGGTAATAAGCGGTAGTTTACAGCAATAACAGCCAAACCACAGTTCTTCAACTCTTCCGGGATAAATTTACTTCCACCGGATAAACCACCTCCGTGGAACCAAACAACCGTCCCGAAGTCCTTCCCGTTTTCAGGATAATAGACATCCAGCTTGCAACGTTCCAGACCATACGGGTCACCTGTAGTCCGGTAAGGGATATCTTTTACTACAGCATAATTAATACTCTCCTGTGCAGAAAGACTAGCGGAGATAAAAAAGAAAACAAATAAGATATAAGACTTGATCATAAAGCATTGATTTTTGGACAAAGATAAACGATTTATCTAAATGCAAAAAGGAACCAACCTTACGATTGATTCCTTTCATTTGTTTGGAGTCTGTGACTCTAAAACGGCGGCTATCTACTCTCCCACTTTTACGCAGTACCATCGACGTGGTTGGGCTTAACTTCTC
>NZ_JAMOKS010000041.1:0-57452 GCF_023656785.1 Parabacteroides caecihominis | reverse complement strand
AGTTCTAACAGAACTATTTCCTAACTCTTTTAAGAGATAGATATATGTTTTAAGATAAATACTATTTATGGGTTTATGAATGATACAATCTTAATACTAATGCTTACTTAATTTTGATGTAATATGAGTGAAATACTATGTATCTATTTTTGCGCACCAATTATAGTTGAGACGCTATAACAAAATTATAAGCAATTGTTTATATGCAAATATCCGATGAGAAATTATGGGAATCATGTTTGACAGGGGATAAGGAGGCTTTCAAGGAAATCTATTGTCGCTTTTATTCTTTGTTGTATAATTATGGCTCCAAACTGGTTTCCGATAAGGATCTGGTAAAAGATTGCATTCAGGATATTTTCATTAAACTGATTCAGAACTATCCCTCTCTTTCTCCAACTCCAAATGTGAAAGGGTATCTGATCAAAGCCTTACGTAACAAATTGTATGATGCATTGGAAAAGGAAAAACCGACCGATGATATCACCCTGTATGAAGAAGTTTTTATAACAGACGAGTTATTCCCTTTACTCTCTTTCGACGATTCGGAAGTAGATGACCGTGCCAGACGTCTCATGCAGGTTTTTTCTTTGCTGTCCTCCCATCAGCAGGAAATTATCTATTTGTATTATGTAAATGAACTGAAGCATGAAGAAATAGCGGAGATAATGGGTATAAATTATCAATCTAGTAAAAATCTGTTATTCAGATCTTTATCTAGTCTTAAGAAATTATATCTGAAAAAAGATTGATTTTATTCAAAAAAAGTGAGTACCAAATGAGACCTCTCCCGTAATAGGGATAAAAGAGGTTACTTGTGGATAAAAAGCAAAACATATTAAATAAAAGATCATTTGAGCAGGCCGGGAAAGACCTACTCCGGAAAGTTCATGATGCAGAGTCTGATAACTTGCAGGAGGCACTGGCGTCGTGGCAGGAGATTGAAGCCCGGACGACTCAGCCACGCACTTCATTCAGATTACGTTCCCGTTATATATTGTCTGTGGCAGCTTCAATAGCTGTACTTCTTTCTGTAGGTCTTTATTTTTGGATGGATACGAAGAGTGATACTTCTATGTCGCTTGCCTTGCTTGAAAACAACACATCGTCTTTGTCCGGCGATGAGATTGTTTTGATCGAAAGCGATGATAAGATGCAATTGAAAGATGAATCATCGATCAAATATGATGTGGATGGGAAATCGAATGTGGAGCAGCATGTCGTAAAAAAGGAAATAGCAGAAGAAAAGAAAGAGAAAAAAGAGGAAATCAATCAGATTATCGTGCCAAAGGGCCGGCGGGCGGACATTACTTTTTCGGATGGAACGAAAATGTATGTCAATGCCGGAACACGTGTTTTTTATCCGGCAGTCTTCAAAACGGATAAAAGAGAAATACTGGTAGAAGGTGAAGTCTATCTGGATGTGGCGAAAGATCCTTCGCGTCCTTTCATTGTTAAGACGAACAGCTTTGATGTGAAAGTGCTCGGCACGCAGTTCAACGTATGCGCTTATAAAGAAGATGTTTCCGCCTCGGTCGTGCTGGTCAATGGGCAGGTGGAAGTCAATGCCGGAAAGAATAACAAGTCGATACTCTCTCCCAATCAAATGATGAAGATAAATGATAAAAGTGTGGATATAAAGGAGGTGGATGTTTTCGAATATATCTGTTGGAAGGATAATATGATGATGCTGAACGACCGGAAGGTAGGGGAGACGTTGGACCGGTTGTCGCGTTATTACGGTCGTAACATTTGGTATAATGAAGAGATTGGAAATATTCCTATTTCCGGAAAGTTGGATTTGCGGGAAAATATGGAAGATGTAATCAATATCATTTGCCAGTTAATGTTCCTTCAGTATAAGACAGATGCAAATAATAATATAATAATATCAAAATAAAATGCCTATGTAAAAGCCCTAGAGTTAAAAAAGAACCGAACGATACGGCCATATCATCCGGTTCTCAAATTTTTTGTTTAATCTATTAAATTATGTATCAAAGAAAAAACATTACAAATGTATGAAAAAGAATGAAGAGTTCAGCCGAAAACCGGCTCATTTTCTTAAAAGTGCATGTTTAGCCTTATGTCTGGTAAGTTATGGAGGATCTGCTATCTACGCAGCTTCTACTTATGCGGAACAAACCACGTTGACTGTCCGCATGAATAACCGGACTGTAAAAGATGTATTTTCTTACATCGAAAAGAACAGTGAATTTATTTTTGTGTATCATGGTTCAAACATCAATTTGAACAGAAGGGTAAATGTGGACGTAGACAACCAGACGGTTGAAACTATCCTGAAAAATATGTTTGCGGGAACGGATATTGAATATATCATCAATGACCGTCAGATTATTGTCCGCAAAAATGAAAAAACTAACAGGCCTGTTAGTTTTGCTGATGCTGAGTCTCAGCATCAGCAGCAGCAAAAGAAGGTAACCGTAACGGGTAATGTGAAAGATGCGACCGGTGAGCCGCTGATCGGTGTGAACGTGATGGTAAAAGGTACTACTATCGGCAGCATAACTGATGCTGATGGTAACTTCTCCATTTCTGATGTTCCTTCGAATGCTGTAGTTGCGATCTCTTATATCGGTTATAAAACGCAGGAAATCAGTTTGAGTGGCAAAACTGCCATCAATGTCGTTTTGAAGGAAGATAGTGAAGCTTTGGATGAAGTGGTAGTTATCGGTTATGGTACGCAGAAAAAAGTGGATTTGTCAGGAGCGGTTGCAACAGTACCGACCAAGGTGTTGGAAAACAGACCTGTGCTGACGGTAGGACAAGCTTTGCAAGGTTCGGTGGCCAACTTGAACGTATCCATCGGTAGTGGTCAGGCAACAGATTCGCCTAGCTTCAACATTCGTGGTACAACCTCTATCAATGGCGGTGATCCGCTGGTGGTTATTGACGGTGTGGTATCTTCGGCAGCCGAACTGAACCGCATGAACCCGACTGATATCGGTTCGATTTCTGTGCTGAAGGATGCTGCTTCTGCTGCTATTTACGGTTCACGTGCCGCTTTCGGTGTTATTTTAGTGACGACCAAGACGGCCGGACAGGAAAAGCTGACGGTCAATTACAACAACAACTTCGGTATGCGCAAGCTGACAGGTATGGCAGATGTCATTACCGATCCTTATATTGTGGCTTCAACCCGTAATACCATGTCTTATCCTTGGTACAACCTCTATAATGAAGAACAATTGGCGTATGCTAAGAAAGTGTCGGAAGTGCCGGGTACTTCTCCTTATTATCTGAATCAGGACGGCACTTATTCTTATTTCGGTAGCACGGATTGGTTTGATGAAGCATATAAGAATTTGGCATTCTCTACTAACCATACGATTGATGTTTCCGGTAAGACAGACCGTGTGAACTACTTTTTCTCTGCCAACTACAACTTCCAGGATGGTATGGTGAAATATGGTACGGATAAGTACAATAAGTATAACCTCCGCTCCAAAATGGATTTCAAAGTGACGGATTGGTGGACATTCGGTAATAATACCAGTTTTGTTAATTCTGATTATGATTCACCAAACTATTTGGGAGATTCTTATTATTGGGAAGTAAACCGTATTAATCCATTGGATGTGACTTATAACCCGGATGGTTCTTGGACAAAGGCTGGTAGTAGTGTGTTTGGTCGTTTAGTAGACGGAGGCCGTTGGAACCAGCAGAAAATGACTTTATCAACTCAGTTTACTACCAAGATTGACATTATCAAGGATGTCCTTTTTGTCAATGGTTCGTTCAACTATACAACGAATAAAAATGCTGAAGAAGGATATTCCTTACCGGTCGATTATTATGATGGTCCGGACAGACCTGCTAAGCAGCAAGACCCTGTATCTCGGGCTTATTTGAATCGTACTAACGCCCGTACATTGACGTTTGACGCATATGCCACTTTCCATAAGGTGTTCAATGAAAAGCATGATTTTACGGCGATGGTTGGTTTCAACCAGGAAGACTGGCGTTCGAATTATGCATCTGCAAGCCGTAAGGAATTGATTTCTTCGTCTTTGCCTACGCTGGGGTTGGCTTCGGGCGATATGAACGTGGGACAGAGCATTTCTACGTTGGCGATGCGAAGCGTGTTCGGCCGTTTGAATTATACGTTCAACAACAAGTATATCTTGGCTTTTAACGGCCGTTACGATGGGACATCCCGTTTCCCGCATGATGACCGCTACGTTTTCAACCCGTCCGGTTCTGTGGCTTGGGTACTTTCGGAAGAAAAATTCTTCGAGCCGGTACGTGATTATGTGGACTTCTTAAAGTTCAGATTCTCTTATGGTCGTTTGGGAAACCAAGATTTGAAAGACAATTACTATGCTTATCTGGCTACCATGGGATCAGGAAAGATCGGAGCTATTTTGGATGGTAAGCAGCCGGTGGGTGTTTCTGCTCCGGGGTTGGTTGCCGGCAACTTGACTTGGGAAAAGGTAACTACAGCTGACTGGGGTATGGATGTTACCCTGTTGGATAATCGTTTGTCAGCAACTGTCGATGGATATATTCGCCGAACAAAGGATATGTTGACGGCCGGTGCGGAGTTGCCAAATGTTTTAGGTGCCAGTGAGCCATTGGAAAATGCGGCAGATTTGAAGACAACCGGTTGGGATTTGACTATCAGTTGGCGTGACAAATTGCAATTGGCCGGTAAGCCGTTGAACTACGGGGTTAGCTTCAATATTGGTGATAGTCGTTCTTGGATTACCAAGTTTTCAAATGAGACAGGTACTTTAAAAGATTACTATGAAGGATGGGAAATAGGTTCTATCTGGGGGTTGGTAACAGAAGGTTTCTTTACTTCTCAGGAAGATATGGACAACCATGCCGACCAGACACAGGTCGCTTCTTATATCGGTACACGGCCGATTGCTCCGGGCGATTTGAAGTTTAAGGATTTGAATAATGACGGTAAAATTGATAACGGTTCATGGACCATTGACGACCATGGCGATTATAAGATTATCGGTAACAGCCGTGCCCGTTATGGTTTCGGGTTCAATTTGAATGCTGATTGGAACGGTTTCGACTTGAGTTTGTTTGTACAGGGTGTTTTGAAGAAGAATTACAGTCCGAGTGGTGACTTATATTTCTGGGGTATCTATGCACAGCCTTGGACGAACATTACGTATGGTAATTATTACGACCGTTGGACGGAAGAGAATCCGAGTCAGGATGCCTATTTCCCGCGTTTCAAATCGTATGTGGCAGAAGGTGGTGCTGAAGCGGCTCTTACTCAGACTCGTTATTTGCAGAATGCGACGTATGCCCGTTTGAAGAACTTGACATTTGGTTATACATTGCCGAAACAGTGGACGGAAAAAGCGAATATCCAGCGTTTGCGTGTCTTCTTCTCTGGTGATAACTTGTGTGAAATAACAGGTTTGTATAAGTATTATAAACTGGATCCGGAATGTTTGGGTGGACAGATGTATCCGTTGCAGCGTTCTTACTCATTTGGTTTAAATGTTACATTCTAATTTATAATTGCTGAAAGTTATGACTATTATTAAAAATATGATAAAAATAGCTGCGATAGGATTCGTCAGCATGGTAGGGTTAAGCGGATGTAACGATTCGTTTATGGACAAATATTCAGAAACATCCATTACGGAAGATGGTTTCTTCAAAACGCCTGGTGATTTGGAAATCTATACGAATAACATGTATGGATATATCTCTGCCGATTATTGGGATGTCGCATCCGACAATGTGATGTATGTGGAAGAAGCCGGTATCTATTCTAAAATGCGTGGTGAGTTGAATCCTAATAAAGCAGGAGCATGGAGTTGGGGGAGTATCCGTAATGTCAATTTCATGTTGGCAAGAACCAATAACGTTGTAGGTGATGTTGCGGAAATCAACCATTACATTGGTTTGGCTCGTATGTTCCGTGCAAAGTTGTATTACGATAAAGTGTTGTCTTATTCGGATGTGCCTTGGTACAGCCGTGATTTGCAGACAACCGATACGGAAGAATTGTTCAAGCCGCAAGACCCGCGTGCATTGGTTGTTGATTCTGTCATGGCCGATTTGGATTTTGCTGTAAAGAACATGAAGGACAACAGTAGCGGACGGACACGTTGGTATAGAAGCGGAGCTTTGGCTATGCAGGCTCGCATCGCTCTGGCAGAAGGTTGTTGGCGTAAATATCATCCGGAGTTGGGGTTGAATGATGCAGACCGCTTTTTCAAAGTGGCAGCGGATGCTTGTAATGCGATTATGAATACGGGCAATTATGAATTGTCTGTCGGTGAAGGGGCTTACGGGGCATTGTTTAACAGTCAGGATCTTTCGTCCAATAAGGAGATGATTATTTTCGAAGATTATAGCAATGAATTGGGACGTTTGCACGGTGCTGGTGCCCGTTTTGACTGGACTACCGGTTTGTCACGTGACTTGATGGAAGATTATTATGTGATTGAGGATGGTAAAGCCAAAAGGTTCCAGGATGTGCCGGATTATGACAAGAAGACATTCTTGGAAATCTTTGAAAACAGGGATCCCCGTTTGGGACAGACGTTTATGACACCAGGTTTCATTCGTCCGGGGTCAAGCGAGCCTCACCGTCAGAAAATAACAATCGGAGGGTATCCGCAGGTGAAATTTTCTCCAGGTACATTTGATCAATTGGAATGGGGTAAAGCTTATACAGACCTACCTTTGATCCGGTATGCAGAAGTCTTATTGATGTATGCGGAAGCCAAAGCGGAGTTAGGAGAATTGACACAGGATGATATTGACCGATCCATTAATCTGATCAGGGATCGTGCCGGTGTGCCTCGGGCCACTTTGTCGGAATGGTTGGCAAATATCGATCCAGTACAGGCAAACCGTTATCCGAATGTTACTTCTTCACAGAAAGGGGCGATTTTGGAAGTACGTCGTGAAAGACGTATCGAACTGGCTTGCGAAGGATTCCGTTTCGACGATTTGATGCGTTGGGGTGCCGGTAAATTGATGGAAAAAGCTCCGGAAGGTATGTACATTGGTAAATTGGGTTATATCGATTTGACAGGTGACGGACAACCGGATTATGCAGTGGTGGCAACACAGGCAGATGCCGATGCTATTCCGCAAGCAGATAAGGAGAAATACAAACTGAATGTAGAAATTTTGGAAGGTAATACCATTGAGTTGACCGGTGGCGATAAAGGCTATATCCGTTTGATTGCTCAGGTGAATAAATGGAAGTTCATTGAACCGAAGTATTATTACAGTCCGATAGCTACCCAAGATATTGTATTAAATAAGAATTTGGTTCAGAATAAGTATTGGGTTGAATAGTCAGGATCATTTTTTACTCTTTGAGTAGGAATGAATATATTGTATATCTCAAAAGTTACATTTATTATCATAAGTGTGAACTTTTGAGATATATTTTTGAATCACTTTAATCTTTCTATCTTTGTAGTTGAATTACTACTACATATCAATAGTTATATACATGAAAACACAACTTTTTACTAGTATTACATTTGTAATATTACTTTTAAGCTTGTTCTCTTCTTGTTCTGAGCAGAAGAAAGAACAACAACTCACTGTCCTTTCTTGGAATATCTGGCATGCGGGTCATTCCAAAACGTATGGTCAGAAAGCTTGTGACGGTATTATCGGCGTATTGAAGAAAAGCCAGGCGGATGTGATTTTGATGATTGAAACATACGGGGCTTCTGACCTAGTAGCCGATTCGTTGGGGTTTTATCACCGTCTGTTGTCGAGCAATCTTTCTATCTATAGCCGGTATCCGATTGTAAAGACGTTTACTTTCCCGGACCAGATCGCTACATTCAATTTCGGGGGAGTGGAGATCGATATGGACGGGACGCCGGTCCGCTTGTTTGATACCTGGATCCATTATTTGCCTGATGCACGTTTGGTTCCTACTGACAAGTCGGAAGAAGAAATTTTGGCCTGGGACGATGCCGGAACACGCGATGAAGAAATCCGAAAGATACTCGGAGCTTTGAAACCAATGATTGCAGAATCAGACAGTATCCCTATCGTCATGGGAGGTGATTTCAATAGCCACTCGCATCTGGACTGGACAGAGGCGACCAAAGATATGTATAATCACGGTGGTGCCGTTGTGAACTGGACTGTCTCCAAAGAGATGCAGGCTGCTAACTTTAAAGATAGCTTCCGTGAGATTAATCCCGACCCGGTGAAGAATATTGGAACAACCTGGCTGACGGATGCCGATTCGCTGGAAACAGTCAATCGCCAGGATCGTATCGACTTCATTTATTACCAAGGAAAGACGATACAGGCGATAGAGTCCCAATGCTATGACAATATTCTGGGTGAAGCATTTTCTTTCAAAGGGGAAGACTTCTTTTATGCTTCTGATCACGGGTTTGTGCTGACAACCTTTACGATTAGAAAATAGAAAACTTACTACTGATATTCTAAATAAACACATTAATAACATGAAGAAAACAATCTTGAGCATCGCCCTGCTGAGCGGCATCGCTTCTTTTGCCAATGCAGCCTACACTGGGCATGTCTTTGTCGATAAAAACAATAACGGAGTATTTGATAAAGGCGAGAAAGCCATGGCGGGAATCCTCGTTTCCGACGGCCTCAATGTCGTGAAGACGGCCGGCGACGGCTCTTTCACCCTGCCCGGGCATGAACGAGAACGTTTCATCTTTATCACCACTCCTTCCGGATATAAAACAAACAATAAACATTATCGCCGCATCGAGGGCGACCAAATGTCGTACGACTTCGGGCTGCAACCGTACAGCGGTGGTATCAAATCTGACGGTAGTCATAAATATGTGCATATCGCTGATACAGAGATATTCAACACCGACAATCATGGTGATTGGGTATCCAACGTTCGTGATTACACGGCTAATGAGGAAGCTGCTTTTATCATCCATACCGGCGATATCTGTTATGAGAACGGTTTGAAAGCTCATATCAAACTCATGAACACGGCCAATATGAACTGTCCTATTTTTTACTGTATCGGCAATCACGACCTGGTAAAAGGAAAGTACGGCGAGGAACTGTTCGAAAGTATCTACGGCCCCGTCTTTTACTCCTTTGATGCCGGTAGCGTGCATTATATTGTGACACCGATGGCGGGTGGCGATTACCAGCCGGGCTATACGAAGGAAGATGTCTATCGCTGGCTGAAGAACGATCTGGCGCAAATCCCGCAAGGCAAGCCCATTGTCGTATTCAATCATGACTTGCTGACTTACGGCGACCAGTTTATCTTCGGTATCAACGACCAGGAACAAATTAACTTGAATGACCATAACCTGAAAGCCTGGGTATACGGTCACTGGCATATCAATTACATAAAGAAACAGGGTAACGTCTACTCTGTCTCTACTGCTACCCTGGACAAGGGAGGTATCGACCATTCTACTAGCGCTTTCCGCGTGCTGCACGTGGACAAGAAAGGTGATTTCACCTCTGAATTGCGTTACACTTATCTTGATAAAAGTATCCAAATCTCTACTCCGGCCGAAGGACAAGTTCCGGTATTGGCTTCGGGTGCTGTGCCTGTGACAGTGAATGTCTATTCGTCAGTCTCTCCCGTGAAAGAGGTTTCTTATTCTTGTCAGATAGATGGAAAGACATTTGTCAGCAATCGTAAGTTGAGCCAGGCTACGGACTGGTGCTGGAACTCCGAAGTACCCTTTACGGCTGCTCAACGTGGGAAGATGGCTACCCTGAAAGTAAGAGCACTCTTCAACAATGGCGAAGTGGCGGAAACCGAAACGGTATTCACCTATCAACCAACAAATGTAAAACCGGATTTGTCAGCCGACTGGAATAACCTGTTAGGAACTCCCGAGCATGTTGCGACTGCTTCTTCGAGCGTAAACCCGCCTCTCGAAATGGCCTGGGTGAAGAATATTGGAGCCAATATCTATATGACTTCCCCATTGGTTTACAACGGTATGATTTATGTTGCCTCTGTCGATGAGAACCTGCAAGGTGATGCTCATATTTATGCCCTGAACGGACAAACGGGCGAGTTGCTTTGGAAATACCAGACACGTAATTCCATCAAAAACACTATCGCCATTGACAATGGTCGTGTGTTGGCACAAGACGCCCAGGGATATCTGTATGCCGTAGATGCCCAAAGCGGTAAATTAAGCTGGGAGAAACAACTGCCGGTAGCCGGCCTGCCTTCTTTGATCGAAGGTCTGGTTGCCTCCGACGGTGTTGTGTATGCCGGGACAGGCAAAGGTCTTTGTGCCATCGACACTAAAGACGGACGTGAGATCTGGCGCAATAAAGACTGGGGGCAGGGCGAAGGCACCACCACCACCTTCTCCGTAGGAAAGAATATGCTGATCGCCTCTTCCCAATGGCGTGCCCTCTACGGCAACGACCTGAAGACCGGCGCCTTGAAATGGACAGCCGACACTAACGGTCTGCGTAACCGCGGCGCATCGGCAGCCGTTCATGGTGACCTGCTCTACCTTATCTCCGACAAGTCTTTCTTTATCCTCGATGCCAATACAGGCCGTGTGATTGTTCGCAAGGAACTGCCTTTCAGTGTCGATGTAACCTCAACACCGTTACTGACAGATAAGGAGATCATCTTCGGCTCCGCAAAAGACGGTTTGGTCGCATTGGATAGCGAAACACTAGAGATTAAATGGAAGTTTAATACCGGAGATGCGTTGGTATATACTTCTCCTTACTCCCGTAAAGTATCTGCAACCATCGAGACAAGTCCTGTTTTATCAGGCAATACGGTTTATGTAGGAGCTTCCGACGGAACTATCTACGGCGTGAATAAGGAGACCGGAAGATTTGCCTGGAAGCATGCGACAGGCGCTCCGGTATTTGGTTCGGTAGCCGTTTCGGGGAATACGTTGATAGCGGTCGATTTCGGAGGAAACGTTTATACGTTCGTTGCCTCTGAATAAAAGCTTGATACTAAGCTTTGAATAGAGAGGTGCGTTTCCAAAACGGAGGCGCACCTTTTGTTTGTATATGACTGGAGGATTCTATATCTTTGCATTATTACTGATTATAACTGTATTAAAGAAACCATTGAGATATGAAACGTTCTGAAGTTGTAGAGTTAATAAAAGAGACTGTACGTCGTATTGCTCCCGGTGCAAAGACTATCTTGTATGGTTCGGAAGCACGGGGTGATGCCCGTCCCGACAGCGATATCGATCTTCTTATTCTGGTTGACGGTGATACAATGACACTGGCACAAGAAGAAGAAATAACGCTTCCTCTCTATGAGTTGGAGTTACGAACAGGCATCTCTATCAGTCCAATGATCGTTTTAAAAAAGTTATGGGATAACCGTCCTTTCAAAACTCCTTTTTATGTCAACATTATAAATGAAGGGATTGTATTATGAAAGAAATATTGGATGAAGAAAGCCGGAAAGCTTTGATAGCTTACAGGCTTCAACGGGCTTATGAGACGTTGAAAGAGGCAGAGGTCATGATACGGGAATCATTTTATAATGCAGCCGTTAACCGTATGTATTATGCATGTTATTATGCAGCTGTAGCTTTATTACTGAAATATGATATTCAGACTCAGACTAATAATGGTGTGAAAACAATGCTTGGGTTGCATTTTATTTCTACAGGAAAGCTGTCATTAAAAATAGGCAAGACTTTCTCTACTCTCTTTGAAAAGAGGCAGAGTGGCGACTATGATGACTTTGTTTATTGCGACCAAAGCTTGGTCGAAGAATTATACCCACAGGCCAGCCTGTTCATTGATTCAGTAAAAGAGATACTTACCAAGCCTTAAGCCGGATAAGCATCTCTTAGGGAAAGTACAGGGGGTACTTATTTCAATTCAAATGCTACTTTATTGCGAATATCTGTTGAGGAAGCACCGATCCATGCTTCGAACTTACCTGGTTCGGCGACCCATTCATGGCGGGTGTCATCGAAGAAACTCAACGCCTCTTTTCCGATGGTGAAAGTTACCTCCCGGGTCTCTCCCGGAGCCAGTTTTACCTTGCTGAAGCCTTTCAGTTCCTTTACAGGACGGGGCAGTGATGATTTCAGATCACTGATATATAGCTGTATTACTTCCGAACCTTCGCGACTGCCTGTATTGGTGACAGGTAGGGTAATGGTAAGCGTTTCATCCTGTCCCATCACTTTCTTGTCGGCTATGGCCTTTCCATAGGCAAAAGTGGTATAGCTTAGGCCATGACCGAAAGAGAACAGCGGTTTTGTCTTTTCCTTGTCCGCCCAGCGATAACCGACGAAGATTCCTTCGTTGTACTTCTGATCCACGATAGGGCTGCCGTCGTTGCGGGGAGTACCCGGATATTCACCCAGTTTATGCGCACCTACATCCTGCAAAGAAGCGGGGAAAGTAAACGGTAACTTGCCGGACGGATTTACATCTCCCGTCAATACCGAAGCAATGGCGCTACCTGCTTCCGACCCCAGATACCATGCCTGCACGATGGCGGGGACTTCTTTCACCCATGGCATGGCGATGGCGTTGCCTGAGATATTTACTACAATCAGGTTCTTGTTTGCCTTTGCCAGGGCGGCTATTACCTTATCTTGGCCGTAAGACAGACCTAATTCCTTACGGTCTGCATCCTCGCAGTCCTGATGCGCGCTCTTGTTCAGGCCGCCGATAAAGATGACGTAATCGGCATCTTTGGCTACGGCAACGGCTTCGGCTATCAACTCTTCCGGCGAACGGTTGTCCTCCAGGTCCTGGCCGGATTTCACACCGTTGTATTCACCGCTCGGGTCGCCTACATAACCACGTGCATAAATGACCTCCGCCTGGTCGCCCACCCGTTTCCGGATGCCGTCCAGCGGGGAGAGTTCGTATTTTACTTTCAGGGAAGAAGAACCGCCGCCTACAGTCATCATTTTGATGGCATTCTCTCCGATGACGGCTATTCTTTTTGCCTGGTTCAGGTCGATAGGGAGCAGGTTATTCCGATTCTGCAATAACACGATACCCTCTTCACCGATACGGCGGGCTGCGGCAAAATGGGCTTCCGAGCAGAGCGAGCCGTACGGACGGTTTCTATCCATCGTAGTGCGGTAGGCGAGGCGCAGAATGCGTCTTACCTTGTCGTCCAGTTCTTTTGTTCCGACTTTGCCTTCACGAATCAGTTTCAGGTAAGGATCTGCCAGATAATAATTGTCGTAAGCGTTGCTTGCTCCGTTGGACAATCCGTTGGTCCAGCTTCCGAACTCCATATCGAGTCCGTTGGTGATGGCTTCCTGCGTGTTATGAACACCTCCCCAGTCGGAGACGACAACACCGTCGAAACCCCATTCGCCTTTCAGTATGTCGTTCAGGAGGTACTGGTTATGGCAACCGTGCTGATTCTTATACAGGTTGTAGGAACCCATGATGGCCCAGGCATTTCCTTCCTGAACGGCCGCCTTGAAGGCGGGCAGGTAGATTTCATAGAGGGCACGGTCGTCTACGATGACGTTGGTCGTGTGGCGGTTTACTTCCTGGTTGTTGAGTGCATAATGTTTCACACAGGCTGCTACACCGTTCTGCTGGACGCCTTGCACATAGGGGACTACCATCTTTCCGGCCAGATAAGGGTCTTCGCCCATATACTCGAAATTGCGGGCGTTCAGTGGCGAGCGGTAGATGTTTACACCGGGGCCCAGCAAGACCGTTTTATTCCGGTAACGGGCTTCTTCACCGATGCTTTTACCATATAACCTGGCTATCTCCGGGTCCCAGCTGGCAGCCAGGCAGGTCAGAGCCGGGAAGGCTACGCAGGAGTCGTTGGTCCATCCCGCCTGCTCCCATTCATCCCATAAGACTTCGGGACGAATGCCGTGGGGGCCGTCGGTCATCCAAAATTCGGGAATGCCCAGGCGTGCGACGCCCGGCGAACAAAACTTGGACTGGGCATGTGTCAGTGCTACCTTTTCTTCCAGCGTGAGGCGTGACAGTGCATCTTCCACACGTTCTTCAATGGGTTTGCTACTGTCCAGATAAGTGGGGACTTCCTGCTGTGCCTGCCCGAAACCGGGTAGCAACAACAGGCTGCAAGCGATGTATTTGATTAGTTTCATGTTGTTATTGTGTCTTTAAACCTAGTGAGCGGATATATTCGTTTTGTATGACGCATTGCTGTATGCGGCTGTTCTCTATAAACTCCGTTAAAGCTGCTTTGGCTGTTTCCTGGTCCGGCCGGGCATCACGGATTTCCTGGTATGTGCCCCGGGGAGCTTCGGAGAAGGCAACGACAGCGTCCCAGCCGGCTGGTGCTTTGATGCCGGCAAAGGAGGATTTGTCGATTTTCTTGTACGGCCAGAACGTCCAGCCGATGTTGTTCTCTTCCATCACATGGCAGAAAGCGTTCTGCCAGGCTTCTGTATTATGTCCGATTTCGCCCATATACATGGGGAGGTTTACCCGGTCGCGGAAGTCGATGATCTCCTGAATGGCTGCTTTGGAGGCATCGCCTCCGTAACGATGGCAGGTATACATGATTTTATTGTCGAAGGTGGAGTCGATGAACGGGCGGAAGTTACCGTTCCACTGCGCGCCGCCCAGCAGGATGATATGGTTGGTGTCTGCCTCGCGGATGGCGGCTGTGGCTCGTTTATACAACGATTCCAGCTTGCCGTTCAACTCTTCCATATTGCTGAAATAAGGAGCGATAGGCTCATTTGCCAGTTCGTAGCCGAGGATAACCGGCTCGTTCTTATAATAGCCTGCAATCTTTTTCCAGATGTCGCAGAATAGCTGCTGGCTGGCTTCGCTCTCGAACAACCAGGGATACCCGTAGCTGTCGTCGATGTTATCGCCGGTCTGTCCGCCCGGAGCATCGTGCATATCGAGAATCAGGTAGAGGCCTGTCTCGCGGCACCAGCCGACTACACTGTCTATGCGGGCAAAACCGTCCTGATTGGCCGTCAATCCCATATAATCCTCGTCGGTGAAGAGTTTATAATGGAAGGGAAGACGGATGGTGTTAGCGCCGGTCGCCGCAATGAACCGTATATCGTCGCGGGTAATATAGTTATCTTTGAACGCTTTCCAGAACTCAGCGGTGAAGTCGGGACCGACCAGTTCGCAGAGCATCTGGTTGATACGTCCCGGCGAATTTGTCTTGTTGAAGCCAAACATATACCCTTCCGGGTTCAGCCAGTTGCCAAGGTTCGTCCCTTTGATAAAGAACTTCTGCCCTTTGGGGGTAATCAGGTCGGTACCGGAGATACGCATGAATGCTTCCGGCGGCAGGTCGGCCGTATCCGCATCTGCAGTGCCGGTGTGCTGCCGGCATCCGGTAACGGATACCAGCAGGAGCATGAGTATTAAATAGATATTCTTTTTCATGTCTGTTATTTTACTGTGAATGTTGTTTGTAATCCTTCGGCGCTGTTAGGGCCGACCCAGAGGTTAAACTCGCCCGGCTCGACTACTCTCTGCCGGTCGATGTTCCAGAAGGCCAGTTCTTCGACGGGGAGTGAGAAAGAGACTGTCTTTGTCTCACCTTGCTTCAGAGGAATCCGCCGGAAGCCTTTCAACTCTTTGACCGGGCGGGTGATGGAACCGGCTTTGTCCTGTACGTACAGTTGCACGACTTCCGTGCCTTCATACTTACCGGTATTTGTCAGGTCGAAGCTGATTTCCAGTGTTCCGTCGACAGCCAACTGATTCGTTGCCAATTGCAGGTTGTCATAGCCGAAGGTGGTGTAAGACAATCCGTAACCGAACGGGAACAAAGGGTCGAAACCGGCATCCATGTAGAAGGAAGTACAGCCCAGGGAGGTCTGCCCGGCTTCCTGCGGGATATCGTCTATCAACGTTTCCTGGCGGGAGGCAGGGCGGCCCGTATTGTTATGTGCATAGTAAACAGGTATCTGGCCTACCATCTTCGGGAAGGTAACGGGTGTTTTTCCGCTTGGTACCGTTTTTCCGAAGAGCAGGTCGGCAAGGGCCGGTCCGCCCATTGTTCCCGGATGGAAAGCGTAGAGAACGGCGTCGGACTGTTCGACTTCCTGCCCGATTGTCAGCGGACGGCCTGCCATAACCACCGTCACAAGCGGTTTCCCTATCTTTGCCAGGGAGGCTATCAGTTCACTCTGCGCTCCCTGCAAATGCAGGTCGGCTAACGAGTGCGCTTCGCCTGAGAGGATAGACTCTTCTCCGGCGCATACCAGTACGGCATCGGCACGCATAGCGGCATTCACGGCTTTGGCGATGCCGGCTGTATGCTTGTCGCGGCTATAACCTAATCCGGGTTCGTAGATGATTCGTACTTTATCGCCATACATTTCCGTTAAGGCTGCCAGTATTGTTTGCGTATGTTCCTTTTCTCCGTCGAATACCCAGGTTCCCATCTGGTCGTGGGCGGCATCGGCCAACGGTCCTATTACGGCAAGGGTACGTATCTTATCGGTAAAAGGTAAGGTTTCGCGGTCGTTCTTTAATAAGATAACCGATTGTTCTGCCGCCTCTTTGGCTTTTGCCAGGTGGGTGGGCGCATATTTTACTTGTTGGTCTGTGTCTACATAGGGGTTATCAAACAGTCCCAGGCGGAATTTAAGACGGAGGATGTTACGGACTGCCTCATCAATCGCTGCTTCCGATACTTTCTTCTCCTTGACAAGTTCTTCCAGGTTGCGGATAAACGTACCGCTTACCATTTCCATGTCGATGCCGGCATTCACGGATTTCATGGCTGCTTCTTTCTCGTCTTTGCAGAAACCATGGGAAATCATTTCGGCCGAGGATGCCCAGTCTGTTACCACCAGTCCGTCGTAATTCCATTCGCCGCGCAGCACATCTTTCAGGATGAAACTGTTACCTGTCGAGGGAATTCCGTCGTTATCATTGAAAGAAGTCATGAACGTGGCGCATCCGGCTTTGGCAGCCGCTTCGAACGGAGGAAAATAGACGTTGCGCAGCTGGCGTTCGGGAATAAAGGTGGAATTGTAATCGCGTCCTCCTTCCGATGCACCATAACCTACAAAGTGTTTGGCACAGGCTGCAACAGCCGTCGGATTGTTCAGGGAATCGCCTTGGAAACCTTTCACCATGGCTACCCCCATCACGGAGCTCAGATACGGGTCTTCACCGCAGCTCTCGGCGATGCGTCCCCACCGTGGGTCGCGCGATATATCGATCATTGGGGCAAAGGTCCAGCGGATGCCGTCGGCCGACGCTTCGACAGCCGCCACACGGGCACCGTCTTCCACCAGTTGCGGGTTGAAAGTTGCCGCCTGTCCCAACGGGATGGGGAAGATGGTTTTATAGCCGTGGATGACGTCGCGTGACATGAGCAGGGGAATACCCAGGTGGGATTCTTCTACGGCTATTCTCTGCGCTTTGTTTACCAGTTCCGGATCGGTCAGGTTTAACAGCGAACCGACATTCCCTTCCCGGATGAACCCGGCCATTTCTTCCAGGCCGCCGAAAGGACTTAGCTGGTTCATCTGGCCAATCTTTTCCTGCAAGGTCATTTGCTCTAACAAGGCGTTCACCCGGCTTTCAATATCTCCTTCTTGCGTTCCCTGGGGTTCTGCGCATGATAAGAATGGCAAAAGCAGCAGGTAGACAGATAATCGTTTTATTTTCATGGCATAGTAAGATAAGCAGGGATATCCTCCGGGATGAAACAGACTATTTCATTCTGAGGATATCCCTCTGTTTTATATTCGATTAATATGGATTCTGAACAGTAGCTCCATGGGATGATTCGATTTCAATCTGAGGAATCGGAAGATACTTTTTGTTCTCGGTCCACTGCGGACGCTGCGGAATAGCTGCTCCTGTCCCTGTCCATTTCAGTTCGCCGTTGATAACCAGGTTGAGAGGTTTACCGTCTGCGTTGGTTTTAACTTCGCCTTTCGGCTTGTCCTGCGTAACGGTACCTTCCGTGCAGACAAAACGATGGGCATCCTTTGTCACATAAATAGCACCGCCACCCGGTTTCAGGACTTCAGCGGCTTTACCGAAACGAACCAGGTCGAAATAACGTTTCCCTTCGCCCAGCAATTCTACACGGCGTTCCTGCATGATGGCTTCTTCGGTAATCGCTTTGGGACTCAGACCGGCACGTTCGCGTACCTGGTCGAAATAACCTTGTGCTTCTCCCGAATTGGTGCGCCATGCCAGTTCTGCTGCAACCAGCAGTGTTTCTGCATAACGATACAGATGAAAGTTGTTTTCCCAGTTCAGGTCCGCATCACCAGCCTGGTCAGCCTTACCGCCCGGACGGCCTAGATATTTGCGCAGGAAATAACCGGTGTTCTGATAACGGCCCGTATAATTCACAGCGATTCCCCTGTTCATCATTTCCTCCTGGTACGTATCCAGGTTCAGGACTGCTACATCCCGACGGATATCTCCCGGTTCAAAGGCTTCATATGCATCCCGGGTAATCACACAGAAACCCCAGCCACCTTCAAATTCAGTATACGGGCCATGTCCTGTTTCCTGGCCGCCGACGTAAGTCAAACCATCCACACCAATCATAGCAGGGATGACAGTACCCCCACAGGCCCCAGCGTCTCCCCAGCCGCGTTTACCACCGGCAGAGATGTAGTTGATATCGAGGATGATTTCGTCGGACCATTCCGTAGCATAAGTGAACAGGTCGTCGTAGTCCGTAACCAGCTTATATTGTCCCGAAGCGATAACCTCTTTTACATAACCCAATGCTTTGGAGTAACGGCTTTCGTCTTTCTGGTACATGACATAATCGGCATAGATCATGGCAGCGGCTGCCTGAGTCATTCGTCCGGCCCATGTGAGTTCACGTTTCATCGGAAGAATTTTGGAATCCAGCACCTCTTCCAGGTCGGTTACCATGTTATTGTATACTTCGTCTGCTTTCAACTGTTCTGCGATATATGGGAAAGTCAGATTCTCCGTATAAAATGGAACATTTCCCCAGGTTTTCCACAATACCAGGTAATACCAGTCGCGCAGTACCCGTCCTTCCGCGTTGTAAGACTTTTTATCTGCTTCGGAGATGTTTGCCTCTTCAGCATTGTCCATTAAGCGGATGGAGCGGTTGATGCCGGAGTAGGCAACGGTCCATGCTCCTTTTATGTCATTGGTAGGGCTACAGCCATACCAGGAGATTTCGTGAAGATAACCCTGGTCGGACGTGTCGCTGCCACCCGGGTAAATATCATCGCTTGCAGCATCCCAGGCAAGGTTCAGAGGGAACCAGCCGTTAAAATAATCGAACCACTGCATCGGGTCGTAAGCGGCTGCCATGGCTTCTATCATTTTGGCATTGTCAGTATAATACCCTGTGATGGGCACACTGCTTGCCGGTTCTTCGGTTAAGAAACTGTCGCCGCACGAAACAAGTCCTGATGCAAGTAGTATGGCAGCGGCGAAAGTATATAGTCTATTCTTTTTCATATCGATTCCGTTATTAAGTGATTAGAAATTAAGATTTAAGCCGACAGTGAATGTACGTGCCTGCGGATAATAGCCGCGGTCGATGCCGTTTGATTTATCTCCGGCTGCGTCTGTCGCATTTATTTCCGGGTCAAGACCTTTGTAAGAAGTCAGTGTCAACAAGTTCTCGGCAGCGACATAGAGACGAAGTCTGTCGACAAAGAATTTGCATGTCAGGTTCTTCGGCAAAGTGTAACCTATCTGCATATTTTTAATGCGGGCGAAACTGCCGTTGTGGACGTATAAATCGGATACTTTCTTCCAGTTGCCGTTCATATCGTCACCCGGGTAACAGAAGCGGGGCATTGTGTTGGAAGTACCTTCTCCATGCCAGCGTTTCATAAATTCCTGGGGTACATTAACGGAAGACACATCCAGGCGGCGGGTTACGTCCATAATATCCTGTCCCAATGAACCGGAAAACAAGACTGAAAAGTCAATGTCTTTATAAGCGGCCGTCAGGTTCAGACCGAAAGTCCAGTCCGGAGTACCTTTACCAATCATGGTTTTATCTTTATCGTCGATTGTACCGTCTTTGTCAAAGTCTACGAATTTCACATCTCCGGGAACGGCAAGCGGCTGCAATTTCTCTCCCTTGCTGTTTGTATAAGCGTCGATTTCCGCCTGATTCTGGAAGATACCGGCTGTCTTGTAACCGTAGAAGTAAGGATAAGGCATACCGTTCTCCGCACGGCCGACATTTCCCAGGATATGTACCTGGTCCATCATCTCGAAACCGTCGGCTGTGCCTAAGTCTACCAATTTGTTTTTCAAATAGGAGAGGTTGGCGTTGACGCCGAAACGGAAGTCCTTGTGGCTATATTTATAACCGACTTCAAATTCAACCCCTTCGTTTTTCATCGAACCGACATTCCCCCAGGGTTTGGATTCGCCCAGATAATTCGGTATGGCCATTTCTTTCAGCATACCGTTGGTCTTCTTCTGGTAGTAATCGACCGTAAAGGTCAATGCGTTACCCAGGAAGCCGAAATCGATACCGGCATCATACTGTTCTGATTCTTCCCACATCAAATCGGCATTAGGAGTGCCGGAAGGCTTGGAACCCATTACGATTTGTTGGCCTCTGCCATAAGCGCCGAAAGGATAGTTGTTATTCATCGATACATTCGCCGTGTAGCGGAAGTTACCGATAGCCTCGTTACCGTTCTTACCCCATGAAAGGCGTATTTTCGTATTGGTCAGCCAGTCCGGGCGTTTTTCCATAAACGATTCGTTCGTTAAATTCCATCCTAAAGAAACGGAAGGGAAAGTACCCCACTTGTTGTTTTCACCGAAGCGTGATGAACCGTCGCGGCGTACGGTGAGCTGCAACATATAACGTTCGGCGAAGTTGTAGCTTAAACGTCCGAAATAAGAAGCCAGCGAGTTCGGGTCGGTTAATCCTCCTTCGGTATTCCGGTTTCCGTTGTTCGGCAGGGAGGTCGTAAAGTCTATATTGGCCTTATCACCCATGTAGGCAATCAAATCTTTTGCCATACCGTACAGGCGGCGGCCTGTGTTGCGTTCGGCAGACTGTCCTAATACCACATTGAAAGTATGCTGGCTGATTGTTTTGTCGTAAGTCAACACATTTTCAATCTGCCAGGTATAGCCGCGGTTCATTTCGGACATCACGCTGGAACGTCCGTCTGCAATGGATTGGTTGCAGTTTCTGCCCAGATAATAAGGGTGATTCCATTCGTCATATCCCCAGAATGCAAGGTCGGAACCCCAGGAGAACTTATATTTCAGGTTATCCCAGATGCCGAGTTCGGCCGTCAGGTTGGCAATGACTTTGTCTGAATTGTTTTTTCTTCCGGGCTGTGCGGACATGCGGCCCAGCGGATTCGTAATTTCGTTGAAGTTTTCCGGAATCTGCAATACCTGTCCGGTGAGCTGGTCGCGTACAGGGTCGCCGTACTTGCTGCGGATATCTGCCGTATAGCCGTTTACGTGATCCTCATCCTGTGCATATACTTCCATGGTCGGGTCCAGGAAAAGGGCATCCCCCAGCGGAGAACCGGTCAGGTTACCGGCGCTTACCCCTATATTGTTTATACGGGAATAAGACATATTGACACCGACGGTCATTTTTCTTAACCAGCTGCGGTTCTTCGTTTCGTCGAATAAGGTATAAAGGGTATTGCTGCGGAATGAAAGGCGTTCGTAGTTGGAACGGTCGTAGTTTCCACCGATAATACCTTCCTGGTTATAATAACCGGCGGAGAAATAATAGCTTACTTTCTCGTTTGCCCCACTGATACTTAACTGATGGTTCTGTACGGGAGCGCCGTCGTTAAACAATACATCCTGCCAGTCGGTGCCTACACCCAGATTGGTGTTTGAAAAACGGTCGGTGCCGTTGGAATACTGTTGTGCTTCGTTCATCAGGGTCGCGTATTCGGACGCATTCAGCATACTGCGTTTTTTCCAGGCGGATTGCCAGCCATAAGAGAAGTCGTAAGACACTTTCACTTTGCCGATGGCCCCTTGCTTGGTCGTAACCAAAACAACCCCGTTGGCGGCACGTGAACCGTACACAGCTGCCGAAGCAGCATCTTTCAATACTTCGATAGAAGCAATGTCGGCCGGATTGATGTTGTCGATACCTCCGTTGATGGGCATGCCGTCTACGATATAAAGAGGGTCGGCGGTGTTGATGGTGCCTGTTCCGCGTACACGGATAACTGAGCCTGTACCCGGTTGGCCGTTCTGTGTGGTCACCTGTACACCGGCTGCCAGCCCTTTCAACGCATTATCGACACGGACGGGAGCTGTCTGGGCCAATTCGTCCGCACCTACTTTGGCGATGGAGGCCGTTACCACACTCTTTTTCTGCACACCGTAACCGATAACGACCACTTCATCCAGCGCCTGGTTGTCTTCCGCCAGCGTAACGGATAATGGCGCATTGCCTGAAACAACGATGGATTGGGGTAAATAACCGATAAAAGAAACGACGATGGTAGAGCCTTTTTCTACCTCATTGATGGTGAACATACCGTCCAGGTCCGTCATGGCCCCGTTGGTGGTTCCTTTTACTACTACATTGGCGCCGATGACCGGTTCGCCGAGGGCGTCTTTGACCTGTCCACTGACTGTCAGTTTTTGGGCAAACACAAATGTCGGAAATAACAATAGGCACAACAAAGGTATCATACCTTTAAGAAGCCTCTTTTTTAATAAAATGTTTTTCATAAGACGAATACATTTTTTAAAGTTAACGTACTAATTTGTTCTACACTTTTTGTACTTGCAAAAGTATAGCGCGAATAACCGGTACCAATGGACTGGTAAACCGGATCGGTAAATCTATAAAATTGTTATATTGTTGATATATAGTGGTTTGAATATGTGGTTTGATGTGTAAAAAGTAAGTTCCCGAATGTAGTCGGGGAGGCTTTTCCGAGTGGTTTCAACGCTCTATCTTCCCTAAAGATTTCACAATATCTGCAAAATGTTCTTTAGGAACGATTGCTTTGCTGCGCGTTTTTAGCCGGTTATTGTAGACTGTTTGAGGGGAGCAGTGCAGGAACTCGGCAATCTTCACACTGTCACTGATGCCAAGGCGTACCAGGGCGTAGATACGAAGTTCGGTGTTCAGCAGTTCTCCCTCTTTGGGCATGATTTGTTTGTCCGGTTGCAGCAGGGCATTGAAATCGGAGACAAAATCAGGATAGATATGCAGGAAGATGGCATCGAAATTACTGTAAAACTCTTTCAGTTCGTTGGCAGCCAGTGTGGATGAATCCGTCATCTTTTTGACTTCATCGATCATACCGGTCCTGATTTTCCGGTTGATATTTTTTCGGTATTCGTCCAGTTTACTGATATAGCTGGAACAGATATTGAAGACGTAACCGATATATTCTTCCTTGACATAATTGGATTCCGTCAGCTTGGAGTTCGTGTCGAGTAATTGTTCATTTAGCGACTGGAGCTGACTGTTTACTTCTGCCAGTTGCGTATGCGCTTTTTCCAGTTCGCCTACATGTTTGTTCAGGGTCTGGTTGGCATCGTTCAGTTTTCTGCGGGACTCTTTCAGTCGTTTTATCTGTAGTCCGATAAAGAACAGTGCAGCCAGCAGGATCAGCGACAAGGTGCTGACGATGTACAGATACCGGCGCAAGTCGGCTTCCTGTTTTTTGTTTCTTTGTTCGTATGTCTTATGAATGGCGTCTAGTGCGGACGAAATGCCGACCATACGTATCCTATTCTTATAGAGTTGTGCACATCCCAGGCAGTAGTTCAGATAAGAATATGCCTGATCGATGTAACCTCTTTCATACAAGGTTTTTCCGAGCTCTTCCAGCGAAGCGATATCATGGTTGGCCGACCGTATATCAGCCATGGCTGATAAAATGAGGAAACGAAAATAATCATCTTCGTTTCCTTCGTCTCTATACATGATTGCCAGGATATAAGCGTTCATTGCGTCTTTCCTGGAATCGAAGGAGGCGGAAGCAAGTTCTTCTTTCAATTGCTCTTTTACTTCTGCTGCTTGTGGAGTTTTGTTGTATTGCCAGCCTTTGTACCATAAACCATATGGATGGTTGTCAGGAATACTGGCGAAGATCGAATCCCGATAGGTTTGTTCTTTCGCATAGTAGAAGGTACTTTGAGCGGTGTTTTCTCCGGAATATTGCCCGTAATGAGAGTAAAGATACATCATTTGTCCATAGTAGTCCGTTTTGTAATAAGGCGACAGGTTTTCGGGGTTTATTTCATTCAGGGCATCCAGTCCCTCTTTCAGAAAACCAGTGGCTGTCAAAATGAACGACTGTTCGATCTTCCACTGTGCAGCCCATTGGGGATTATTCAGACGCTGTGCTATTTCCAGATTTTTATGGATATAACTAAATGCAGAGTCGCTGTCATAGACCATATATTCTTCATAAAACAGTTTGTTCATCCAGTATTGCTCTTCCTCTGTTGCAACTTTCTGTTCCATTTTCCTCAGGTCCTCGATTCTTTTTTCTTTAGCAATGACAAAAGTCTCATTTTTAGCCAACAACGAGTCCAGGCTGGCCAGCATTTTCTCCGTGTTGTCCGATATTGTTTGCCCGGTCATGTTTCCGGAAAGGACGAGTAACAGTAAAAACAAAAGTATTCTGGTGCACATCTTATTCGATTTAAGGTTTATCCGGTTCAAAGATAAAAAAAGAGGATGAAACACACCCTCTTTTTTTGCTTTTTATAAATGTCGGTTATCTGCTTTACGGCTCCATCACCACCTCGATACTGTTTCCCTGGTCGAGTAACTTTTTGGCGAAGGCCTGTATTTTGGCGGGAGTGATGCTGTTGACTGTTTCGACGTATTTGGTCGAACCGTCGAAGCCTTTGTAATAATAGTTGTCCAGCGTGTTTAACCAGTAACCGTTCTCCTGAAGGCTTTCTGCGTGACGTTTCAGGATGTTGTCCTGCGTCTTTTTGAAATCTTCCGGGGTCGGGCCGATGTCGGAGATACGTTTTAATTCGTTGCGGACAATCGTGTTCATTTTTTCCCGCTTATCCGGGTCAGTGTCGAAATAGGCCTGCAGGAATGTTTGTCCTTTCGGGAAGGAAGAGATGCGGGCGGATGTCTGTACGCCGTACGTTCCGCCTTCGTCTTCGCGGACCTTTTCGGTGTAAACAAGGTCGAGTACCTGCTTCAACATGGTGGCTGTAACGATATTTTCCAGGTTATAGTCCATCTGCCCGGAATAGAAATTCACGACGGAGGCTTTCGGCGTCTCCATCTGGCGTTTGAAACGGTTCACGTAGTCGCCTTTGCGGATGGCGGGTACTTCTTTCGGGTTGCCCTGCTCTATCTTGCCGTTTGCAGGTAATGTAGCCAGGTATTGTTCTACCAGCGGACGGATACTGTCGGTGTCGATGTTTCCTACGAAGGTAAAGACGAAACCGGAGGCATCGCCGAAACGTTCCTTATACATTTCCATAATACGCGGATAGCTGATATTTTTGAAATCGGTCGGGTCGATGCGCATCGCACGCGGATTGTTATTGTAAATGGCTTTCGTCAGCGAGTCGCTGAAGGCAACCATCGGATTCAGTTCCAGGTTCTTCAGCTGCGCTTTCATGCGGTTTTCAAAGGAAGCGTATGCCTCTTCGTCTATGCGCGGAGCAGTGAAGCTGAGATAGATCAGTTCGAACAGGGTCTTCAGGTCGGACGGGGTGGAGGAGCCGTTCACGTTTTCGCTGTCCAGTCCCAGGGAAGTGGAGCAGGATACTTTCTTTCCGGCCAGCATCTTGCCCAGATCGGTAGCCGAGAAATTGCCCAGGCCGCCCAGCTCGATTACCTCATTGAACACTTTCAGATTGTCGATGTCTTTGTTGCCGAACAGTGTGCTTCCTCCCGGGCTGGTAGCCGTCATTTGTATTTCATCCTTTTTGAAGTCCGTGTGTTTCAACACGACTTTGATGCCGTTGCTCAATGTCAGGACGGTAGCGCCGAAGAGCGGATCTTCCTTGCTTTCCGTGATCTTGCCGGGCGCCGGCAATGAGGGGATCAACGGTTCGTCCGATAAGGTCTCCCGGTAAGGTTCGACAGGAATCTGCTGTGCTTTCATAAAGTCGCGGAGCAGTTCTTCGTCGGTAGGATAGGAGAGGCCTTCCTTTTCCGGACCGGTCAGGCTGATCACGATGTTGGTATCGCCGATCATATCCTGGATATACTTGTTGACCTGTTCTACCGGGACGGCCTGTGCAACCTGGCTGATCAGGGCGTATTCCGTTTCGATTCCCGGAATATAACCGCCTTCGGTGAAGTGACGTACGTATTCCTTGGTGAATGCGCTGTTCCTTTGTTTGTCGCGGTCATTGTAAAGGGACTCATATTGTTTCAGCACATTGATGCGGGCGCGATCGTATTCCGACGGGGTGAAACCGAACTGTTTCACACGTTGCGTTTCCGTTACCAGCGCATTCATGGCCGAATCCACTTCGTTATCTTTCACCAGTGCGGCTACCGACCAGGCGCCTTTCGTTTTTGAGATCATAAAATCGCCGTCGGAAGCCTGGGCGGCAACGAACGGAGGATTGGCTTTCTGTACCATCTCGTTGAAACGTTCGTTCATCATCGTGGCTGCTACGCTCTGGATATAATCTTTCACCAATCCGGCAATCGTTCCGTACATATCCTGCGGCATCTTGTCGTGTTTATAGGAGATGGACAGGATTGTATTCGAAGCCTCTTTGTCCGTAGCCACGGAGATCAGCGGCATGTCATTGTCGGGCACTTCAAACATAGGGCGCGGAGCCGCGTTTACCGGTGCCGGGATGTCGGCAAAAATCCGTTTGACGGCCGTTTCTACCTGGTCGACATTGATGTCGCCTACGATGATGATCGCTTGCAGGTCGGGGCGGTACCATTTGTGATAATAATCGCGCAGTTCATCCGGTTTGAAATTGTCGATCACGTCGATTGTGCCGATCGGCATCCGGTGGGCATAACGGCTGCCCGGATAGATTTTCGGAAGCTGTTGTTCCCATATGCGGGCCTGTGCGTCCTGGCGTGTGCGCCATTCCTCGCGGATCACGCCGCGTTCCTTGTCGATCGCAGAATCGGCAAGCGTGATGAAGCCAGACCAGTCATGCAGGATCAGCAGGCAGGAATCGACTACGCTTTCGCGTGTCACCGGGGCATTCATGATCATATAAACCGTTTCGTCGAAACTGGTATAGGCATTGAAATTTTCACCCATACGCATGCCGATGCTTTGGGTAAATTCGTCCATCCCTTTGTCCGGAAAGTTTTTCGAGCCGTTGAAGGCCATATGTTCCAGAAAGTGTGCCAGTCCGCGCTGGTTCTCTTCTTCCAGCATGGAGCCTACGTTTTGGGCGATATAAAAGTCAGCCCGTTCTTTGGGTTGTTCATTATGACGGATGTAATAGGTTAATCCGTTCGGCAACTTTCCATAACGAACCTGCGGGTCGATAGGTAACGGTTGCAATTCCTGTTGCTGGGCAGCCAGCTGGAAAAGACAGAAGAAGCTCAACAGGAATGAACTTAAAAATCTTTTTTGTCTCATTTGGGATATTTATTTATTTTGTTTCTTCATTATCAGCCGGCAAAACATACATAACATGCGTGCCGCCTCCTATTTTGGATACAACATTTTTCTCTGTGAATAGTTTCAGGTCGGCGGTAGCACGATAGCGCGAGCAGCCGTTCAGTCCGGCGTAATCCGGGGTTGTAATCCGTTTGTTTCGTTCCAGATAATCCAACATTCGCTTTTCGCGTTCCTCGAACGTTAATTTTTTAGGTGTTTTGGTATGTTTCAGTTCTGCATTCCTCAGTTCTTCTTTTAGCTTTTCCGAACAACGGAAGTTTACGCTGTCTACCGTTACGGTTATTTTCTTTCCGTCGGCAGATGGGCGGGTACGCAGTGAAGGCGAGAAATGTCCCAGTTCTTCCAACTCCACATGTTGCCCGCTTTCCAAAGAAAATCCGATCGCCCATACGAACGAGTCGAGTACAGCCTTCACATCGGCCGAAGAGATCGTCGATCGTGAGCAGATCATTTTGCATAGATGATCCATTTTTACCGTGCTGTCGCACAATGCCCGTGCATGGATTAACTTCGGACCTTTCCTGCCTTTCGGCCGTGGCGTTTCGTGGATTTTGAATCTGATTCCCATTTTTATTTTGTTTTATACTGGTGTGCCTGAAAAAACAACACGTAGCCTTCCCGTTTTCCTGCCGACGGAATTGCCTGTCGACAATTGTCTGCAAGCCTGTCGATAATCATGAGCAGGTCTGTCGATGATTATGCGCAGGCCTGCTCATGATTATCGGCAGGAAAAAAGGTTGAGGGCAAATATACGATGCAATAGCAGGAATTGTACTCAGGGTAGGTATAATTATGGAATATTTATACTATACCTTATTTCTATATCTTGCCGGTATCGGCAAGATGTGCTATCTTTGAAGTGAAAATCGGTGTAAAACTTGCCGATAGAATTTGAATATGAAATATATTTCAGTCGGAGAATTTGCAGGAAAGTACGGTGTTTCAGAGCGTACGGCACGTAATTATTGTGCAGTCGGAAAGATTGAGGGTGCATTCCTCACAGGCAAGACATGGAACATACCGGAAGACGCGGATTTGCCTTCACAGAAAAAGTCGAAAGCGAAGATTATGCCTTTGCTTGCTGTGTTGCGCGAACAGAAACAGATGAAATTGAAAGGTGGTATCTACCACAAAACGCAAATCGATCTTACCTATAACTCGAATCACATCGAAGGCAGTCGTCTGACTCATGACCAAACCCGTTATATTTTTGAGACTAATACCATCGGAGTAACTGATGAAAGCATCAATGTGGACGATATTATCGAGGCCACCAACCATTTCCGGTGTATCGATCTTATCCTTGACAGGGCTGAGGAGAATTTATCCGAGACTTTCATTAAAGAATTGCACAATATTCTGAAATCCGGTACATCGGATAGCCGGAAAGATTGGTTTGCCGTAGGCGATTATAAACGTTTGCCAAATGAGGTTGGCGGTGTTGATACAACACTGCCGGAGAACGTTCATAAAGAGATGAAGGCACTGTTGAAAGCCTATAATTCGAAGAAACAGAAATCTTTTGATGACCTTTTGGACTGGCACTATTGTTTTGAGGCGATTCACCCTTTTCAGGATGGTAATGGACGTGTCGGTCGTCTGATCCTGTTTAAAGAATGCCTGGCAAACGGACATGTCCCCTTCATTATCACCGAAGAATTGAAAATGTTCTATTATCGAGGATTACAACAGTGGGATCATATCAAAGACTATTTGCGGGACACTTGTCTGACTGCGCAGGATACTTATAAAGAGGTACTGGATAAGTATAGGATTAAGTATTGAGATTCGAATATTTTATGGAATGCCGGATGGTGTAAAGTCCCTTTTCGCTATATTTTTCACAAATGACAATATGATTATTATTTGAGTGTTTTGTAAACGCATTGATACGTTAAAAAATATTACCCTGTGGGGTATTTCATTTTATCCGGTATATTAATCCGGTTTACCTGGTAGAGTAGTGACATTTTGATAATGGAGGAAATCTTTTATAAGAAGTAAGATTACGGAATGTTGTTCGGTTAGCTTGTTCGGTACTTGTTCGGTCAACTTGTAGGAGGAAGTGATATTTTTGTGTTAGACTCACGTTAATTTAATTCTTTAATAGATATAATTATTTGTTTGTAGCTGTATTGAAAAAATTGATTATTAATAGCTTTGGATTGAATTGTTTCATTATCTTTGAGGCTATAACAATTATGCCATGCAGCGATGAGATACCTATCTTACATAGTATTCTGTCTGTTCTCTTTCGCGATGTGTACTGAACAACCAAAAGAGTTATTGCCGGAACTGTCTTATGCAGAGTCGCTTATGCAACGTTGCCCTAACAGTGCCCTGGTGGTATTGGATTCAATGGAAGTACCCTCTCCGTCAGATAAATTTCAATATGCTACGTGGTGTTTGTTGATTACCCAGGCACGTGATAAAAACTATATAAAGCATACTTCTGATTCCTTGATCAATATTGCATTGGCTTATTTTGAAAAACAGGATGATCCGGTATGGAAAGCGTCAACTCTATATTATGAAGGACGGGTTAACCAGGATATGAATAATGTAGAGGAGGCTACTGATTTTTATTTACGGGCTAGGGATGTGGCGAAGAATACGACGGATTATAGATTGCTTTGTTTGATAAATACTCATCTGGGAACATTGTATGCTTATCGTAATTTGCCAGATTTGGCTTTTGAGGCTTATAAAAACGCACATACTTATTCAATGCAATTAAAAGATAGCACTTTTATCTCAAATACATATTCTGCTTTAGGACGTGTTTCAATGCTTAACAATAATCTGCAGGAAGGGTTAGATAATTATAAGAAAGCGATAGAGATTGCAGAGCAATCTGGTAATTTAAAATCTTTAACATTAGCTTATGGGGAAATATCGACAGTGTATCAAGCTTTATCAATGCTTGATTCTTCCATGTATTATCTAAAGAAATCAAAGAAGATAGAAGAAAAGTATAATGCTTCTGCTTTATCACAAACCTATTTAGGAATCGGGGAAACCTATTATTATATGGGATTATCTGATTCTGCTTACTACTATTTGGAAAAAGCATTGAATACTATTAATCCTTATACAAAGCAAGATGCAATACATGCTTTATACTATTTATGTAGGGACTTAGGGAAATATGAAGATGCTATTAAATATAATGAGCAATATTGGGTTTATAAAGATTCTATAGATAACATAAATCGTAGTTCAGAGATAGCAAAAATTCAGGCAAAGTATGAACGGGAAAAATTGTTGAATATTAATAACGGATTAGAAAATAGAATATTATGGGGCTCAATAATACTATTATTAATAATATTTGTATTAATATTTTTTTATCAACGTGAGTTGCTCAAAAAAGAACGTATAATTAAAGAATCTAGAAAACAGTTGCAGATTCGTTTAAATCAATTGCATGAAAATGAATCTATAATTCATGAAAATGAAAATCTGATAGGAGTCTTATCCATTCAAATGGAGGAGTATGTTGGTTCGCAAGAACATATAAATAATCAAATGGATGAAATGGAACGAATCCGCCAAAATAATGCAACATTGCAGACTCAAAATGAAATATTACAAGGAGATATAAAGAAATATATTTCCAGTTTGAAGGAAAAAGGAGAGGAGTTAAAAACGTATGAATGCCTGACTACAGAAAATACTTATTTGTTTGAGCGACAAAGATACCTATGTTCTCAATTAATTAAGCATATAAATATACTCGATTGTTTAAAGTCTGATCCGAAATATATCGAGGAATCCCAATGGCCTGAAATTTTTGAATCGATAAATATCGTTTATCCGAATCTGATTGAGCGTTTGAGGAAAGACTTTTTTTTAACAGATAGTGATCTCCTAATGTGTTGCTTGATAAAATTGCAATTGAATAATTCTATTATAGCTGAATTGGCGGCCATTTCTCCCTCTTCCGTAACTAAGCGTAAACAACGTTTAAAAGAGCGGATCAATCAGCATCTAAAGACTCCGCTAGGGGTTGAAACTTCCATTGATACTTATCTTTGGAAGTACTGAGAAAATCCTTGTCCACATTTTACCTTTGACTCATACTTTAAAAGTGTTTATTATTAAGCTTTAGGGTGTTTTTTTCTGTCCACCTTGCTGTCCATTAGTTTTTACCCATTTCTATTATAAACCGCATACCTTTGTAGTGTAGAAATTTATAAAATTATCGTTATGAAAAAGATCCTCAAAAAGCTTGCATGGGCAATATGTGTATTTTTTGTTTTCAGTAGTCTATTACTACAGAGTGTTTCAGCGAAGGGAAACAATAGTGTTTCACTTTATGGAAGATGGAAAGAAGATGTTCGTTCCATTTCTTCTCCAATTCCAATCTCTGCTTTTGTTAGTGATGGTGTTTTATCCATTCATAGTAGTACTCAACGTTCCGATATAACAATATGTATATCGAAAGACGGAAAGATACTTTATGAAGAAATGATTCCGGCATCGGAGACGGATTGTGTTACAATTGATTTGAGTGAATTTGAACCTGGAACTTATTCTGTTGAGTTGAAAAATCAATGGGATGATTGCCTTGGGGGTGAATTTATTCTTGGATGAATTGATACTAAAACCATGGGATAAAATATTCCAAAGGAAAATCGCTAAATAAAATTAGTGAGTGAAAGTATTGTATAACGCTTTTTAGTAAGAAGCATAATAATTATCAAAGGTATGAAAAAGAGTTTTTATTATTTTTTCGTAGTAGCCGTACTTCTTGGAATGTTTGCCTGTTCACAAGATGAAGTTGAAATCTTCCATGAAAGTGATGTGTTTAAAATAGAAACAAAAGCTCTGAATGGTGAGGATTCATTATCTGTTATCATTCCACTAGTTATTGATTCTAATTTAATTGAAATGGCTAAAGCAAAAAAGGCAGCTGTCTATTATAATGCGGATGATCCTGATTATTCCTCCAATATGTATGCAATCAGAGAAATGCCAATATATATTCGGGCTAGAGGGAATGAAGGTTTTTTATCATCAAATGGTATAGGTAAAGAAATCACTTTATCTTCTAGGATAAACTTCCGTACTTGTCGGTTCTATTTAAAGGTGTTACCAAGTTCGTCTGGTATACCTTATCTAATTTATTCGAATGATACAGGTACACCTTTATCTGTCGGACAGTACGAAAATGACCCCAATAATAAAGTTTTATTTGCACGATCAAATAATACCGGATCTCTAATGTCAGCCGATTGGGACCTTATTCCTTCATCGTCATATAAGGGATATTTTGTAATTGAAAGTCAATCTTATTTAGGGCAGGCAGATCCCAATAATCCATGGTCAATCTTTAATTATGTGCTTGAAACAAAGAGTGATGTAAAGCTAGGTTTTGGTCAGTATACAAAAAAACCTGAACAAGAGTTTTCTATTTCACCTGTTGATGATTTTACATTACATCACATAGAGTTTCACAAGGATGGCTCTACTGTAACAAAACGTGCTCCAATGAAACTGATTACATATGGTAAAAATCAAACAGACGAAAAGAGACCTTTTACTATTAAGGGAGCTCTTTATGCAAAAGATGAATATTCTTTTACTGAAAACAGTGCTTTAAAAATCATTCCGAATAACGCTAGTGATATGTATTATCGTCCAACAGTAGAAGCTGAGAGCCTAGTTTTACCTCTTCCTGTTGCTCCGAAGGATGACCCAGACCCTATTCGTGAAAAAACGGATATGCTTTATTCTACTACAACCCAAATAATAGAAAGAACTTTATCTTTTGATATCGAAGGTTTAGCCCCGGCTAACTGTAAAATAGAAGCAACGAGTTTTTTAGAGAACTACAATGTATCAGCTAAATATACAGCATATATGACATGTAATTATGGTGGAAGTGAAAGACTGGTTAAGATTAACGGAACATGGCGTGGAGTCATCTGTACAACATTAAGAGACGATAAATATCCGAAAGACCTTTTTAGATTCTTAGACTTGGATACAGGCGAAGAAATAAAACCCTGAAATCAGTTTTATCACGAATAATTTTTTAAGTAAATAAAGTATGAAAAATATTATTATTTCTCTGACAATATTAATGACAGCGATATTAGTATCCTGTTCTGATGAATTAGATAAAAGTAGTAATGTTCCCGGAAATCAGTCTTCGGAGAAAGAAGGGAACGTTATTATTCAGCCTAGAAACCCTAATTTACCTAAGATAAAACCTTTTGATATCAATAAATTACAGACTAAAGGAGATATATCAGGTGAAACAGGAAACTCTGACGCATTTCTTGGGCGAGCTTATAATCTTAAAAATGGAAATTACATTTTGGGAGATTTTAGTAATGTCAGTCATCCGGTGATAGACCTGAATGCTGTAAAAGCATACGATCCGAATTATGTTGATGGCATAAAATTAAATATTACCGAGACAAAGAGTTTTGCCTATGATACGTTTGAAAGATACCAGTATAATTCGACAATCACGAAAAAAGTAACATCTGGTTTTTCTCTTAACTTGAAGATTTTCACATTAGGTAAAACGAAAACAACTACTGATGTTTTCAAAACAGTAATAGATAATACGAAGGAAGCAACATATGGTGAACTTAGTATTAATTTTACGAATAGCCAATTCTCACTGCAAAATTCAGAAGCTACGAGAAAATTATTTGCCAGACAGTTTTTAACAAAATCATTTATCAGAAGTTTGTATAATTCTCCTATATCGTCAACACTTGATAGTTATGGTGATTTTGTTTTGACTGGTTATTTAACCGGTGGAAAAGCTTATGCTATTTATGCAGGTAATGCAACATCAGAAGACCGTACGGATGTTAAAGAAAAAGATATGGATAAGTCGATGAATGCATCACTGAATTATAAAGGCAATAGTACAAGTGGTAACTTGGGGATTACGGGATCTAATCATAATGATGAGACAAACACTTTTAAAAGTAACAATACCTATGTTAGTATAAAAACATACGGAGGAGTACGAGATGGAGGAGAGGCAGTTGTGAATGTTAAAGCCATTAAAGACCTGAATGTAGATTTAACATCATGGATGCGCTCGCTTAATAATGTATCAAATCATACAATGATAGATGTAAAAGATAATAGTTTATATCCATTATCGGATTTTGTACTGGAGAAAAACTTCAAACAACGTTTTGATGATACTTTTAATGAAGTGTTGCCAACCTATACAAGTTTAGTATATCCTTATATTGAAATTGTTAGAGTAATGGTTCGAGCAACATCTTCATACGAGGCTGTATATGATGTTGCTGCCGTTTTGGTAACAAGACAAGCTGATAGGATTATACTTAGTGATGGTTTAGCAGCCACCGCTACAGATGAAGAATTAAGAAAGAATGAAGATGATGCGGTATTCATGAAAAAAGTCGAGAAGATTTCTGCTGAGAAATCTCAATTATTTAGCTCTGATATAGAAATCGGATATAATAAAAGAACGAGGTTGAATCCTAATTTGAGATCACCTCTTTGTATTAATCTTGCAGGATTCAAAGAGAAAAACTTTTACAAATTTTATTATGAAAAGACGAGTATGCAATATATTTATGATCCGTCTACTCGTATTTGTTTTTCTTATTTTGTAGATGAAGGTGATGATGAAGTGCTTGATATATATGGGATAAGAAATTGGGTGGAATCATTGCCGGATAAAAATATCTCGATAGCATCTTTAGCTAATTCATATAATATTATTGGGTTATAAATTAAAAAATTTCAGTATGAGACTTGTTCAGATTTTATTGTTATTCTCATTGAATTTATTTTTATCTGGTTGCGATAGCGATGATCATAAAAATAGTCTTAACTTTAGTGCAGCCTCTCTAAAACAAACACAGTGGAAAGGTACATTCGATGAATCTTACATAGCATCGTTTGGGGAGCCTGTATCAACAACTGCAAATGCTGGGATTTTCTTTGAGTCAGAAACCAAGGGACGATATAGTCTGAAATGGGAAACTATGGATCAACCGACTGAGAGTACCTTTGAGTATCGCATTGAGGAAAAAGTTTTAATTGTTGAAAATGGAGGGGTTTTAAACGGTCATTGGTTGCTGATTCAATCAGATAAGGATACAATGGGATTGGAAAAAGGAACAAATGGAGAGGGGGCTTATAAAGGTATTTTGACTTTGAAGAGAGTTTCTTAAATCTCTAATCGGATCATAATGTGTCAGATTTGTATGTAAATAACATAATTTTAAAAGTGTAAATCAAATAATGAAATTGATCCTACTGTTATTACAGTTTATCTCGTATAATCTATAAGATTAATACATTTTATTCTAATATAATTATAAATATCTACAATTATGAAGAGAGGCTTAATTTATTTATCGGTAGCATTAATAGGACTCCTTATGTGCCAATGCGAATTTAATACAACTGAATCTCCTAAAACAGAAAATTCAGAAGTAACAACAGAGATCAATGCGGAAATATTGACGATTGATCAGAAAAAGAATGATGAGATAAACCAGAAAAACCAAGAATCATGGCGGGAAGCTAAGAAACTCCAGTTTGCTGATTCTGACTTTTTACAAACAAAACAGCAGATGTCAGATGATGCCATTGCACCCTATGATTACCATACTGGTCTTGTTGGAGATAAAGCATATAATAATATTGTTTATATGAAGGCTTTGGAAAGAGTAAAAAAACATTTGTCAGTAGTGGATGGCCGGCTTGTTCCAAAGTTGAAATCAGGGGCGGAAATCAGAATAGCAGAAGATTTGTATAAATTTATACTCAATGTTATTGATTCTTGGAATCAATGGATAAAAGAAGGTAAATTTGAAATTATAAAAACAGATAATGGATATGATATAGCGCCTGTTATTGATGATAAAATGCAGCCTTTATCTTATGCAAAAGATCTTACACGAATGGGACATAGTGAACGCTGGACTGCCATAAAAGAAGTTGTCGATAGGGCTCCGGCAGGAACATATATACATGAACATTTTTTATTAAACTTTGGAACAAGTACCCTTTATGGAGAGTATACTGGAACAGATTCTAAAAAAAGAAGATACTCTGTTTCCGATGGCTGTGGTACATGGGGAGAATCAGATCCTAATTGTATATATAACTATATTGCATATGATGCTGATATTAATGATTCGCAATTTTATATTTATAGCTTAAGAAACTCAAATCATCAAAGCCTTGCAAGTTATCAATTACAAAAATAGTATAATCGTACAATTATTCCATAGAGAGATAGGGCGTCTGGTTTTCGACGCCCTTCTTTTGCCTCAGTTATGGTCTAGCAGTAGACATTCTATAAACTGGGGGCAGATATCGTTCTGATTGTTGTGTCATCTAATACAAATTGGTGGTATGCCAACAATCCCAGCGGGAATATGCGCTTTTGGGATTTTTGGGGATAATTATAAAAAGCTTGAAGTCTTTTGAAGCAGGAGAAAAAATAATTGCTATATTGCAGGTCTTAATAATTAATAGATCTCCGTATTTATGAAAAAAACTGTATTAGCTTTGTTAAGTCTTTGTCTGCTTTTTTCGTGCGGTTTATCTCGGAATGAGAGTGAAGAGCATGTCTATACTCTTAATGTGGACGAGGCGGAGAAAAAAGGCTTTAGTTCGATGTTCGACAGTGTCGCTTATATTCCTTTGGAAACAACCGAAGAATGTGAAATCGGTCGGATCAGTCGGGTCTTATATCATAATGGGAAATATATTGTTGCGGACGAGTTGACCAATACGGTTTTTATTTTTACAGAGGATGGTCGATATTATTCTAAGATACAGGCTACTGGCAATGGACCGGGAGAATATGCGCAGATGGCCGATATTGCCATCGATAAGTTTGAGGAAAAAATTAAAATCTTGGATGCTATGCAGGTGAAAGTTGTTTCTTTTGATTTGGATGGCCACTTTACGGGAGAAACGAAACTACCGGTATCTCCTTCACCCATACGCTTTTGCCAGGTAGATAGAGATAAATATGCATTCGATTTTGAGCGTTCTTTTTATGAAAAGGAATGGCAATACAATTTATCAGTAAATCAAGAGGATTTTACTGGTGAGATCAGTAAATTTATACCTTATGATAAACCTTTGAGCATTTGTTTTTCTTCGCGTGTTACTCTTCAGGATGTAAACGGTGAGGTCCTGTTTATACCCTTATATAGTCCTACTGTATACACTATTGAGTCGTCGGAGCTAAAGCCTCGTTATATGTTTGATTTTGGGGATAAATGGGTTAGCCAGGAATTTATAGATACTGAATGGAAAGATGCTATTGAGTTTATGAATAAATTAAACAATGCGAATTTTGTTCACTACTTCAATATGTTGGAATCCGGATCACATATTTATGGTGAATTTATGTACGGGGAAAACAAGTACTATCTGCTGATAGATAAGGAAACCGGTCATCAGTTTCTGCAACAGGGGATGAAGGACGAGAAATACCAATATGAGAAATTTTCTATGTGTTGTGTCGGAAATCAGTTTGTCATTCCTTTATCTTCTGTAGAATACAATTCGATGTCCGGTGAAAAGGGTGTTCAATTGCCGGAAGATAATAATCCGGTGCTGATGTTTGCTACTTTTAAGAAGTTCTAATTATAAACTGGTGTTGATATGAAACTATTACTGTTGTTATTTATTTTAATGCAAGGTTTTACGGGGGATGAACCTGACTGTAAGGCTTTTTATGAGAAAACATTGTATCCGATAGCTATCAAAGGCGATCTTATCAAAAAAGAAAAGACGGACGAATACTATCTGTTGTATGTGAAGAATGAGGAAGATGGCGGGAAAGAACTTGTTGTCCGGCTTCTCAAAAACCAAACGGGAAAAAGTATATTCATCTTTGCTTCGGATAAGAGTTTGATCAGTAAAAGAAAAGGGGAAACGGCTCTTCATGTCCTGGCTCCGATGAATGGCGGTTTCAATGGACGTATATTTCCGGATCTTTGCGAATGAGAATCTCTTAAAAATACGAAACGTTCTCATAATTCGGGTATTATCTGTCCGGGAATTCTAACATTGGTGTATCTTTGCTCCGGAACGAATGAAAGATAAGGTTTGTGGGTGGAAGTAAGAAAAGTATTAATTTAAGAAAATACGATTATGGATACTCTGAATTTAAAATTTCGTTTATTGCTTTTATTGGTTACGGTAGGTACTGTTTTAGGTTCATGCGCATATGATGACGATGAAAAGATGTACTCTTCGAGGAGTTATGATGAGACTTATGCATTGCTGCGTCCTTATATAATCGTGAATGAATATGATGAGTTTGAGCTTAGTGCAACCAAGGAGGTTACCGATCCGTTGAGAATTTATCCGGGGCATATTGCAAGACTAAAAGGTGATTTGCATAGTATAAATCTACAAACGAAAAAAGCATTGAACGATTACCAATGTTCGCAGGTTCTGATGGTTACGGAACTCCAGGGCGTCCTGGTTAAGAAAACAGCTTTTAACCTTACATATGAGATTGGTTCGAATGATCCGGGTCTGATAGCCACGCGGGCCGATGCTTCTATGGTTATTGATTCTGAAGAGGGGGGAAGTGCCTCTTTCACCGGTGGAACTCAGGTAAGGACAGATATTTCCATTTTTCCGGGTCGGAATTCTCCCTATGTGTTGACTTTTGATTGCAGTACCGGGAAGCTAAGTAATGATCAGGATTATATTTATTGGGTGGGTACAGTCGGTACAACACTTACAAACTGGTGGCATGCCAACAACCCCAACGGGAATAATACTCAGTGGCGTTTCAGTGCGAATGGTTTAAGCAATGGAGCTCGCGGACATGTCTCTTTCCAATCGCGATAAAATCGCACTCACCCCGGTCTTTGTAATAGAATATGTGTTTGTATCATTGTTAGGTTATCAAACATAACTTATACAGGATGATATTTTCTGATGTTTATAAGTTATGACTTATAAAATTATGAAGATAATTGAACGACCTGTTTATAGCAAACGGATAAAACCTTTTATCGGATTTTTTGAAGAAAGAGGATTTCTAAAATAGTCTAATCAAAAGAGTAAGACCGAAAATGTGATTTTAGTAGTGCGAAATTTTCGAGTGTGGAAGAATATTCTTACATTTGAAGAAATATTTTCGAGTATGGAAGAAAATTTCGCATTGTTGGCAAAGTATAATTTTTGGAATGGGAATGTTCCTGAATTAGGTTTTATACGGGTTGGTTATGCGGATAAAATTTTTGATTATATAGGAAATAGGTTAGTCAAAGTGCTTGTCGGTCAACGTCGTGCTGGTAAAAGCTATATACTTAGGCAAATTGCTTACAGATTGGTTCAGGACGGTATTAATCCTCAGAATATATTTTATATCAATAAAGAGTTTACGGATTTTGATTGCGTAAAAGATTATCATGATCTGGAAATCTTGTTGAAACAATATAAAGAAGCATTAAAACCTGTAGGAAAAGTCTGGTTGTTTATTGATGAGATACAAAATGTTACAGGATGGGAGCATTTTGTGAATTCTTATTCTCAGAATTTTGCTGATAATTATGAAATCTTTATAAGTGGTTCTAATTCAAAGATGTTATCAGGAGAACTTGCCACTCTTTTGTCCGGACGATATGTGAATTTTGAGATATTTCCGTTTAGTTATCAGGAATATATCGGGATAACCGGAAAAGACGATCACAGGCAAAGTTATTTAGACTATATGGAAAGTGGGGCGTTACCTGAATTATTTATCTTACCTAACAATGAGACGAGGCGTAATTATGTTGCGGCAATTAAAGATACCGTATTATTAAGGGATATTATACAACGAAATAGCATAAAGGACCCTAAGTTATTGGAAGATATTTTTATATATCTTGTGAACAATGCCTCTAACCTGATTTCGATAACCAATATTTTGAATTTCTTTAAAAGCAAGAAGCGGAAAACAACCTATGATACTATTTCTAACTATATTGGCTATATAGAAGATACGTTTCTTATTCATAAAGTTGAACGTTATGATATAAGAGGAAAGGAGACGATTTCCGGCAATTGCAAATATTACATTAATGACCTTGCTTATAAAAATTATCTTTATCCGGGTTTTGCCTACGGAATCGGTTATAAGCTGGAAAATATTGTCTATTTACAATTGCGGCGTTCCGGATATGATGTGTATGTCGGTGCTATGCGGGATAAAGAAGTTGATTTTGTCGCTATGAAAGGGGATCATATTCTTTATTTGCAAAGTACCTACTTGTTGTCAGATGAGCAAACGGTTCATCGTGAATATGCGCCTTTGGAAGCAATTCAGGATAATTATGATAAGTATGTAGTTTCTTTTGATGAGATTTCGTATCCTTCCAATAAGGGCATAAAACATATTCAAGCCTGGAAACTGGCAGAGGTAATCTGATCAAGGTAACCGATGAAAAGGCGGTTTTTGCTATATGACATCCGTGTCATATTATTGTCATCTTCAGTCAGCTAAAAATCAGACTTTTTTTAATATAATTCTAATCTCTTCAATACAATTTATGGAGTATTAAGGCGTTGGTATTAAACGTAAATGCTTACCTTTGCGGCCGACTGTCCGTGTGAGGATGGCGTAATTTGACAACTAATTATCACACTTTATACAAACATGAGAAAGTATAAACTAATCAACAACGTGTTGGGATGGATCGTTTTTCTGATCGCTTCAACCGTTTATTTGATGACTATCGAACCCACTGCCAGTTTCTGGGATTGTGGTGAGTTCATCTCTTCTGCTTTTAAACTGGAAGTTGGGCATCCGCCCGGAGCACCGTTCTTTATGTTGACGGCCAACCTGTTCACGCAGCTGGCGTCGGATACTTCCACAGTGGCTAAAATGGTCAATTCGATGTCGGCACTCTTTAGCGGGCTGACAATCCTGTTCCTGTTCTGGAGTATCACGCACCTGGCCCGTAAGATTATGGTGGACGATGAGAATGAAATCTCATTGGGTCAGATGATCACAATTATGGGTAGCGGTCTGGTAGGAGCATTGGCTTATACATTTAGCGATACATTCTGGTTCAGTGCCGTGGAAGGTGAAGTATATGCTTATTCTTCTCTGTTTACTGCATTGGTTTTCTGGCTGATCCTGAAGTGGGAAGAGGCGGCTGACCGTCCGCATGCCGACCGCTGGATCGTACTGATCGCTTACCTGATGGGGTTGAGTATCGGTGTTCACCTGTTGAACTTGCTTTGTATCCCGGCTATCGTGCTGGTTTATTATTATAAGAAATTCCCGAATCCTACGATGAAGGGGACTATCTATGCATTGCTGGTTTCGTTCGCAATTGTCGGACTGATGATGTATGGTGTCGTACAGGGATTGGTTGAAGTCTGCGGCTATTTCGAACTGTTGTTTGTCAATGTGTTGGGAATGCCTTACAATTCAGGTGTATTTGCCTATGTGATTGTATTGGCCGCTGTGCTGATCTGGTCTATCTGGGAAACGATGCGCGATGAAATTAACCCGGTACGCATGAAGGTGGCGTTTATCCTGTCTATCGTATTGGTGGGTGTGCCGTTTATCGGAAGCGGCTATGTGCTGGCGGTTATTCTGACAGGTGCCCTGACTGCTTATTTGTTTATGAGCAAGAAGGTGAATATCAAGATGCTGAATACCGTATTGGTTTGCCTGATGGTGATCGTTGTCGGTTATTCTTCTTATGCGCTGACGATGATCCGTGCGACGGCCGATACGCCGATGAACCAGAATGCACCGAGCGATATTTTCACTTTGCGTTCTTATCTGGCTCGTGAACAGTATGGTAAAACACCGTTGTTGTACGGACAGACGTTTGCTTCGGAAGTACAGCGTGAGAACCAGGGCGGTAACTGTGCTCCTGTAACCAAGGAAGGTGAAGCTGTATGGAGCCGCGTTATCAAGAAAGATCCGAGTGAAAAAGACAAATATTTTGTTTCGCGCCACGATGTTGAATATGAATATGTAGACGAACTGAATATGCTTTTCCCACGTATGTACAGCAATGTGGATGCGCATGTGGGAGCTTATAAGGAATGGTCGCAGTTCAAGGGAGAACCTGTGAAGTTCAACCGTTGTGGTGAGAACGTGACGGTGATGAAGCCGACGTTTGCCGAAAACCTGCGTTATTTCTTTGCCTATCAGCTGAACTTCATGTACTGGCGTTACTTCATGTGGAACTTCTCCGGCCGTCAGAATGATATCCAGGGAAATGGTGAAGTGATGAACGGAAACTGGATTACCGGTATCAAGGCAATCGACGAGGTGCTTGTAGGTCCGCAGGACAACATGCCTTCCGATATAGCTGACAATAAAGGACATAATGTATATTATATGTTGCCGCTCCTGCTCGGTATCCTGGGGCTTTTGTATCAGGCTTATTCCGGGCAGCGTGGTATCCAGAGTTTCTGGATCACTTTCTTCCTGTTCTTTATGACAGGTATCGCTATCGTGCTCTATCTGAACCAGACGCCGTATCAACCGCGTGAACGAGACTATGCGTATGCAGGCTCCTTCTATGCCTTCTGTATCTGGATCGGGTTCGGTGTCGCGGCCCTGGCGAAGCTGATGCAGAAATACGGCAAGTTGTCTCCGGTGGTGGCAGGTTCTGTTGCGACGGTGCTGTGCCTGTTCGTGCCTATCCAGATGGCGGGGCAGAACTGGGACGACCATGACCGTTCGGGACGTTATGTTTGCCGTGATTTCGGTGCTAACTACCTGGAATCGTGCGAACCGAATGCCGTGATCTTTACCAATGGCGATAACGATACTTTCCCGTTGTGGTATGCACAGGAAGTGGAGGGTATCCGTACCGATGTCCGTGTATGTAACACCAGTTATTTGCAGACAGACTGGTATATCGACCAGATGAAGAAACAAGCGTACGAATCGGCTCCGCTGCCTATTTCATGGGACCGTGCCGATTATATACAGGGTACACGCGATGCTGCCTATATTGTCCCGATGATGGATAAACCTATCGACCTGAGTACCGGGCTGAACTTTGTACGCAGCAATGATCCGAAATTCAAGAAGATACCTGGTTTCAATCAGGAACTCGACTATATCCCTTCGGAAACGCTTGTTTATAAGGTGGATTCGGCGACAGCCGTAGCTAAAGGCCTGGCTACCGATTCGACCGGTTTATTGAAGGAAATGACAATCAGCCTGAAAGGCAAGACTGCTTTGGGCAAACAGGAACTGATGATTCTGGATATGTTGCAGACCAATAATTGGGAACGTCCTATTTATTATGCGATTACCGTAAATCCTGACCAGTTTGTCGGTCTGGACGGTTACTTCGAACAGACCGGTCTGGCTTACCAGATCGTTCCGAAGCAGGCGAATAAAGGAACCAACACGGAAAAGATGTACGACAACGTGATGAATAAGTTCAAATGGGGTGGCGTAGACAAACCGGGCGTTTACATCGACGAAAACGTGATGCGTATGTGCAAGAGCTACCGTATGGCATTGTTCAATAAGTTGGCTGAAGACCTGTTGAAGGAAGGTAAGAGTGAAAAAGCGCTGAATGTACTGAATAAATGTATGGAAGTACTGCCGCCGGAGAATGTTCCGTTGGATTATACCGCTCTTACGACAGGCGAATTGTATTATGCGCTCGACCAGGATGAAAAGGCCGAAGAGGTCTTTACCGGAATTGCAGAGAATGCAATGCGCAATATCGACTGGTTCTTCCGTCTGAGACCTTCTCAGCTGGCCTCTGTAACGAGAGAGTTGGAACATAACCTGGCTGTCATGAATCAAGTGTTGACGGTCAGCAAACATTATAATCCCGAATTCGCTGCTAAGTATCAGGAAGAGTTTGACAACTACCGGATGGCTTGGGGTTCGGTGCGTGGAAATAAATAACGTATGTTTATAGAACAACCGCCCTGGTTCTACAGGGTCCTGTTCCCAGGGGTAATCTGGCGGATACCGGCCAAGGAGAAGTGTGTATATCTCACCTTCGACGACGGCCCAATTCCCGAGGTTACCCCTTGGGTTTTGGATATACTCGACAAATATGGTGTGAAGGCTACCTTCTTCTGTGTAGGGGATAATGTCCGCAAACATCCGGATATCTATCAGATGGTGCTCGACCGCGGCCACCGGGTAGGGAACCATACTTACAATCATATCCAGGGACTTCAATACTGGACGAAGAATTATCTGGATAACATAGAGAAGGCTGCCGAATATATTCAGAGCGATTTATATCGTCCTCCCCACGGGCATATGCGTTTTCCGCAGGTTGTTGCCTTGCGCCGGAAGTACAAGATCATCATGTGGGACGTGGTGACCCGCGATTACAGTCCTCACATGACTCCGAACGGTGTCTTCAATGTGGTAAAGAACTATACCCGCAACGGCTCCGTCATTGTCTTCCACGACTCCCTGAAAGCCGAAACGAACATGCGCGAAGCCATGCCCCGCGCTATCGAGTGGTTGCAGAAGGAAGGGTATGTGTTTAAAGTGTTTGAATAATCTGTCATGGCGGGTCAAGCCCGCCATCTCATCCTACATGACATATTTGTTTAGGGTGAGATCCCGGATCGAGTCCGGGAGGACATAATTAATAAGCTGTGATAAAAAATATACATCAGTATTGGATATACATGTTAACCAATGAGCATGGAAATGTTTTATATACTGGCGTTACCAATAATTTGGAACGGCGGATAAGGGAACATAAAAGTGGTGAGATACCGGGTTTTACCAGTAAGTATAATTGTGTAAAACTTGTTTATTTTGAAGAGTTTAATAGTATAGATGAAGCTATAGCCCGAGAAAAACAGTTGAAAAATTGGAAAAGATGCTGGAAGAATGCACTTATTGTGGATATGAATCCAGAGTGGAAAGATTTAGCAGCAGATTGGGATATGTGTATTTGAGTAGGATGCGGTGGCGGGTCAAGCCCGCCATGACAGAATGTTGAAGTTTCTATTTAGTCGAGATGCATAGTTTATCCATATTAATAAAGAACAAAGCGAAGGAATTAGGCTTCGATGCCTGCGGAATAGCTGAAGTGGCTTCTGCAGACACCGAAGTTTTGTTTTTTGACAGGTGGATAGCCGAAGGATGTCATGCCGGCATGAAATATATGGAGAACTACCGTGATATCCGGCTCAATCCTGCGGGACTGGTGGAAGGTGCCCGTTCCGTTATTTCCGTCGCCCTTAATTATTATCCGGCACAGAAGCAATCTCCTGATTCCCCGCGTATTTCCTATTATGCTTATGGGAAGGATTATCATATCGTTGTGAAAGACAAACTCCGGCAGCTTTGGGAATACATAACATCCCTTGTCCCCGTGCTTGACTCTACCCTTCCTGTCGCCCGCTTCTTCACCGACTCCGCTCCCATCCTGGAGCGTTACTGGGCCTGGAAAGCCGGCCTTGGCTGGATCGGGAAGAATACCAACCTGATTATACCCGGTAAAGGCTCCTTTTTCTTTCTCGGAGAGATCGTCACAACCCTGGAACTGGATTACGACACCCCTCAGAAGAACCGTTGCGGTACCTGCCGCCGTTGCCTCGATTCCTGTCCGACAGGTGCCCTGGAACGTCCCGGCCACCTGAACGCAAACAAGTGCATCTCTTACCTTACGATCGAGCATAAAGGCGATATCCCTTCCGAACAGGCTTCCCGCCTGGGCGACCGCCTCTACGGTTGCGACACCTGCCAGGAGGTCTGTCCCTGGAATCGCTTTGCCAGTCCTACCCGTGAAGTGGCTTTTTCTCCTTCACCGGCTTTCCTATCTTTGAAAAAAGAAGACCTTCGCTGCTTTACCCGCGACGATTATAATCGTATCTTTGCCGGGTCGGCTGTGAAACGAGCCAAATATGAAGGACTGATAAGAACAATAAATAACAAAAAAGAATAAGCCATGAGAAGAACATTCAATCTTCTGCTTCTCTCTTTTCTCTGTACCCTGGCTGCCTTTGCCGCGCCGGGCGAACTGAAGGAGAAGCTTGCCGCCCTGAAAGGGATCACTAGTATCGAACAACTGGAATCGGACGTCTATCCCGAAAAATATCTTGTACGTATCAACCAGCCCGTCGACCCTAAGAATCCGGAAGCGGGAACTTTCACCCAGCGTGTTGTTGTAGGCCATGTCGGTTTCGATCGCCCGACCGTTATTGTCACCGAAGGGTATGGTGGTGCTTATGCCTTGAACCCCAAATACGAGGAGGAACTGACCAAGCTGCTGAATGCCAACCTGGTCTTTGTGGAGTACCGTTATTTCCTGGAATCCACACCCGAACCCTGCAACTGGGATTATCTGACTGCCGAAAATTCCGCTTACGACCTGCATAACATCAACCAGACTTTCAAGCAGCTTTATACTGGCAAATGGATCAGCACCGGTATCAGCAAAGGCGGCCAGACTACCATGCTTTACCGTGCCTTTTTCCCGGACGATGTGGACATCTCTGTCCCTTACGTCGGTCCGCTGTGCAAAGGCGTTGAAGACGGTCGCCACGAACCGTTCCTCCGTAAGGTCGGTACAAAACAGGAGCGCCGCAAGATAGAAGCGTTCCAGAAGGAGGTCTTGAAACGCAAAGAAGAGATTATCCCTTTGCTGGAGGCTTTTTCCAAAGAAAAGAACCTGGAATACCGTATCCCGATGCCCGAAGTACTCGATTATTGCGTGCTGGAGTATCCTTTTGCCTTATGGCAGTGGGGAACGTCTGTCTCTGTTATTCCTTCTCTTCATTCCGATACCCCGACGCTGTTCAAACACCTGATGGATATCAGCAGTCCCGACTATTTCGCTGAGAACCAGCCTACTATTTCTTTCTTTGTTCAGGCCGCCCGCGAACTGGGTTATTACGGATATGACACGAAGCCGTTCAAGAAATACCTCACCATCGACAGCAGTAAAGGTTATCTGAACCGCATCATGTTGCCCAAAGAGTTGGTCGGCAAGGTCGAGTTCCGCCCCGCCCTTTACCATAAGATTTATGATTTTCTGAAGGACAATGATCCGAAGATGATCTTTATTTACGGTGAAATCGATCCGTGGAGTGCAGCCCATGCTCCGGTTTTCAAAGGAAAGAAGAATGAACAGGTCTACTTCCAGCCCCGCGGCAGCCATCGTGCCCGCATCGGTAATATGCCTAAAGATATTAAGGAAAAGATCTTGACGCAGCTGAATCAGTGGCTGGCGGAATAACATAAACACTTTGTGTGTGTTTCCTATTGTAAAACTATTAATTGATAAATGATGAAAAAGAAGCTATTATTTCAACTTCTGTTTGTTGCGAATATATTTTTCGCAACATCTTGCTCCGATGATGATTCAGTAGAATTGGAGGATGTCACCACATTGAATATGCTCAATGAGGATAACGGAAAAACGTATCTGGGCAATTCGGATATTTATATCACGGATGAAAACAATTTCAGCGGCTCGTCGTGCCTGCTTGTGGAACTCGGTGGTGCAAACGGGATTGGAAAGGTTGTTCCTCCCAGGGTCGGAGACGGGCTCGTGCGGAAGGCGGCCGTGTTGCCGGGATGCCTTTACCAGGCCTTCAATCGCAATTCGATACTCGAATTTCCTTCCGGAAAACCAGCGATTGCTCTCGAAGCCTCTTATTACCAGTTTTATGTTGAATCTGAAATCGTGAAGGATATAGCGAATACGGGAACGGCTGTCAATGTGGGAGCCGTAGTCAAATATGCCCCCGTTTATCCCGATCCGCAGGGCTTGCCGGAATACGGCAGCGTGATCGGTGAGGTGAGTAACAGTGGTGATGTTGTGGAAATGGATTTTCCGAAAGATGTCGAGTTCTTATACTCAACTTCCGATGGATTTGAGATAACGACCGATGGTGGTAAATTGACAGTTACCTATTATTATTGGACTGATTCGAAAGAATACTCCATCTATGTGCGCCGCGGTAGTATCTTTACGGAAGTCATCATTCAAGTAGTATAATAAGGGAAAGAAAGTTTAAAACATTCCCTGCACCTTATATACAAACTCCATCCATACCCAATAGCGGATGGCTTTGCCCAGGAACATGGAGATGGCGACGATCCAGACGTTGGCGCGCAGGAAACCGAGCGCTACCGCGATAAAGTCGCCGATGCCGGGGAGGAAGACGAAGAAACCCATCCAGGAACCTTTACCGGCAATCCAGTCCTGTACCTTTTGCAGCTTTTTGGCATCCAGTTTGAGGTATTTCTCGATCCATTCCACTTTTCCCAGCATGCCGAGCCAGTAACAGCTCATGCCGCCCAGAAAGTTACCCAATGTGGCAGCGACCATGCAGGGCCAGTAGGCAGAACCAGCCAGTAAAACACCGGTCAGGACGACTTCGCTGCTGAAAGGCAGGATCGTCGCTGCGAGGAAAGAGGCGATGAACACCCCGATATATCCGTATTCTATAAGAAATTCCATAGGCGTAGAAACAAGAGAGCGATAAATAGAACAATGGTGGAATAGAAGGTCCAGAAAACTATCTTACCCCGCATGACGGTGAAGAAATGGGCGATCAGTATGGCAGAGGGGATACAGGCTGTCTCCAGAAACTCTTCCGATGCCTGCTCGTACAGGAAATAGAGCGCAAAGGCCCATACCGACATGCAGATCAGGAAGGACAGGAACTGGCGTGTACGCAGTACATCTTCGTATTCGTGCGTGATGATGTTGATGGCGGATACAGCCGTCAGCATGGCGATGGCGATGATGCCGACCCAGTCAAGCAACCCGATGCCGGCAGCGGCCAGGATGCGTATCTTGAACAGCGTGGCAAACGGAATCGTGAACGGCGTGAAGTCGCGGAACCAGATACACCAGCCCAGCAGGAACCAGTAGACGGTACCTACACCCAGCAGGGAGGCTAGAAAGGTACGAATACTCAAGCTCCTGAAGTTATACATCCCTATCCAGAACAGAGGAATGAACCAGAGGATATGTACCCATAGCAGGCTTCCGATCCCGATCAGCAGAGAGGCATTGTAGGCTTTGCCCTTGGCACCGGGGTCGTGGTAAGATGTGAATAGCTGATAGATGGCCAGAATCAGGCAGAATACGCCGACTGAGGTGGATTTCAGCGGCAGAAAATCCGGGTTGGTACTGATGAACAGTACATAAAACAGGAAAGGTAACAACGTCTTCTCGCGGATCAGCACCAGGACATAGTTGGCACGGTGGAGCAGAAAGGCGCCCCCGAACATCAGCAGCATGCCGATAGCATAGGTGAAAGCCTTGCCGGGCAATACCTGGCAGATAGCATTCCACAGAGGCGGTGCCGTCACTTCTCCATACACCGGATAGCCGACCGAGTTCAGATAACTCACGATCCAGCAGGCGACACAGGCCATCAGGGTACAGGCAAAAGTTGCCGGTCCCGAAATGGTGTGTCTGCGAGAATAGCTGTATGTATTGTTCATTTACAAATCGAACCCGATGTCGCTTCGGAAATATTTCTTGTCGAACATGATGGTTTTTGCTCCGGCGAATGATTTGGCCAGGGCTTCTTCCTTATTGGCTCCGTAGGAACTGACAGCGATGACACGTCCGCCGTTGGTCATGATCCGGTCGCTGGCGGAGACGGTGCCGGCGTGGAAGATGATGTTGTCGGAGGTGATGTCGTTCAGCCCGTAGATCAGTTTGCCTTTTTCGTAGGCTTCGGGATAACCGCCGCTTACCAGCATGACCGTAACGGCTGCACGCGGGTCTATTGTCAGGGTGCGCTTGTCGAGGTTACCTTCGGCCACGCCTTCCAGCAGGTCTACCAGGTCGCTCTGGATGCGGAGCATGACCACTTCCGTTTCCGGGTCGCCCATACGGCAGTTGTATTCGATCACCTTGGGATCGTTCTCATTGATAAGGCCCAGGAAGATGAAGCCTTTATAGTCGATACCTTCCGCTTTCAGACCTTCGATGGTCGGACGGATGATCTGTGTTTCCACTTTCGCCATATAAGCCTCGTCGGCAAAAGGAACAGGGGAAACGGCACCCATACCACCAGTGTTCAGGCCGGTGTTACCTTCGCCGATCCGTTTGTAGTCTTTGGCTACGGGGAGCACCTTATAGTTCGTACCGTCGGTCATGACGAATACCGAACACTCGATACCTGTCAGGAACTCTTCGATAACCACTGTCTTGCTGGCATCGCCAAACATACCGTTCAGCATGTCGCCCAGTTCTTTTTTCGCTTCTTCCAGCGTTTCGAGGATCAACACGCCTTTGCCGGCAGCCAGTCCGTCGGCTTTCAGCACGTAAGGGGCCGGCAGCGATTCGAGGAAGGCATATCCTTCGGCGATGTTTTCGGCTGTGATGCTCTTGTAACGGGCGGTCGGTATGTTATGGCGCATCATGAATGCTTTGGCAAAGTCTTTGCTGCCTTCCAGCTGCGCACCGGCTTTGGACGGACCGATCACGGGGATACCGGCCAGTGAGGCGTCGTTTTTGAAGAAGTCGTAAACACCTTTTACCAGCGGGTCTTCCGGACCGACAACAACCATATTCACATCGTTAGCCAGTACAAAGTCTTTGATGGCGGCGAAATCGTCCGCCTTGATATATACATTGGTTCCCACCTGTGCAGTACCTGCGTTGCCGGGGGCAATGAATAACTTATCCACTTTCGGACTTTGGGAAATCTTCCAGGCTATTGCATGTTCGCGGCCGCCGGAGCCTAATAATAAAATGTTCATATCGTTATGTTTATTATATTATCTGATGGTAACTTTTCCCCTCTTGAGAGGGGGCAGGGGGTGTGTCACTGTCCCGCCTTATAACTAGCTTTAACACACCCCTTATCCCCTCTCAAGAGGGGAAGCAGTTACTCTTTGTTCGTATTTTTCAAGTAGTCATCGAAATACCGTGTTATCTTCTCGTAGAGATGCGGGCGGTCTTTGCCTGTCACGTTGTGCTCGTGACGGGGGTAGACGAAATAATCGGGATAGGTATCTGCATCCACGCAGGCTTTCAGAAAGCCCAGGCTATGTTGCCATACCACTACCGGGTCGATATCGCCGTGTATCTGGAGGAGATGGCCTTTTAGGTTGCCTGCCTTCAGTTTCAGGTTGGCGTTCTTATACCCTTCCGGATTATCCTGCGGACGGTCCATATAACGCTCTCCATACATGATTTCGTAGTTGCTCCAGTCGATCACCGGGCCGCCGGCAACACCGACTTTGAAGACGTCGGGATGCGTCAGGATCAGGTTGGTCGTCATGAAGCCGCCGTAGCTCCATCCGTGTACACCGATACGGTCGGCATCCACGTAAGGAAGCGATTTCAGATATTCCACACCTTTCATCTGGTCGGCCATTTCATTGACGCCCAGGTTACGGTGGATCACGCTTTCGAAAGCGAATCCCCGGTTGGACGTGCCCCGGTTGTCGACCGTGAAAACCACGTAGCCGCGTTGTGCCATATAGATATCCCAGCCTCTTACACCGTTCTGCCAGCCGCCCGTTATCAGTTGCGAGTGGGGGCCGCCGTAGACGTAGACGATGGTCGGATATTTCTTGCTTTCATCCAAGCCGACAGGTTTGACCAGGCGGAAATGCAGGTCGGTCGTACCGTCGGCAGCCTTTATGGTGCCTGCTTCTATTTCAGGCAGTGTGTAGCCTTTGTACGGGTCCCGGGCGGTCAGGAGGTTTTTGATCTCCTTGCCGTCTTTGGTCCGGATCAGGTTGATGATGCGCGGGATTTTCGGTGCGTCGTAATTGTCGATTGCATATTTGCCGGAGGCGCTGACTGAAAGGTTATGCACACTTTCCAGGGCGGCATTCGGAGTCAGCAGGGATGTCTCCCCCTTCTTCAGATTCAGCTTCCAGCCGTTTACATTCATCGGAGTGCCGTAATTGAACGAACTCCGTATATGCGGTTGGGTGGAAGTGATAAACAGGTTCTCGCCTTTGGCGTCGAAACCGATTACCTGGGTGACTACCCATTCTCCCTGTGTCAGCTGCTTTAGTTGTTTGCCGGTGGTGTCATACAGATACAGGTGGTTGTATCCGTCTTTCTGGCTTTGCCAGATGAATTTACCGGGATCGTTCGGGAGAAAGAGTATCGGATATTGCGGTTCAACGTAATGCTCGTTCGTTTCTGTGAAAAGGACGGCTTCTTTCTTGCCGGTCAGGGCAGAATAGCGAACCAGGTTCATCTCATTCTGTTCGCGGTTCAGCTCGGCAATATAGATGCTCTTTTCATCCGGGCTCCAGGCGATGTTGGTAAGGAACTTTTCTTTCGGGGTTCCGGTTTCCAGCCAAACGGTTTCGCCTGTCGAGAGATTGTACACACCGACTGTCACCTCATGGCTCTTCATGCCGGCCATCGGATATTTAACCGGTTCGGCTTTTGCCTGGCGGGCGTCGATATTGACGATAGGATAGTCTGTGACCATGCTCTCGTCCATCCGGTAGAAAGCGAGGGCGGAACCTGCCGGTGACCAGAACAGTCCTTTGCTGATGCCGAATTCACGTTGATGGACTGCCTGTCCGCATACGATTCCGTCTTTTGTTTCACGTGTAACAATACTCGTCTGATTCTCCGGTGAAAGAATCTGTATGTTGTTCCCCACCGTGAATGCCAGACAGTTATTGGCCGGGCAGAAGTTATAGTTCGATCCTTTGCTGTCCAGCAGGTAATTGCCAATTATCTTGTTTTCGGCAAAATTGTAATGCAAACGGTGGCCTTTACTGGTAAAAGCCAGTACCGGCTGGTCCTTATAGGGAACCGAAAATCCGGGCAGGCTGCCTACCGTCGGAAGTCCGGCTGCCGAAAGCGCCTTATTGAGTCGGCTGCGTGTAAAGGCAACTTGCTCTTTCTTTTCAGGTACGCCGCTTATCATGCTGTCTCCTTTGACATACAGGTAAGTGTCCCCACACCATTGCAGCTGTTTGAGACTGGCCGGGACGAACTTACTGTGTGTCTTCCCTCCCGGAAGCAGGTCGTGTAATGTGAGTTGTTTGTCCTGTGCCATCAGCGTCATAGTTGTAGATAAAGCGAACACGCAAAGAACCAGGAAGTGTTTAATCTTCAAAGTCATCGTTGTCTTCTCTTCTGAATGGTTTCTTGAATGGACGGCCTTCTCCGCGTTTTCTGTCTCCGAAGTTCTTTCTGTTTTTAGAGAACCTGTCGTCTTCGTCTTTGTAACGCATTTTGACGGGGCGTTTTTCGCCGGCTTTGTGCAGAATCGGGCGAACCGGGCGTTCACCACGTTCGCCTCCGAACTGTTTGCGGGCAGGACGGCCGTCACCGCGTTCTTCGCCGAAGAAACGTTTTCCCGGTGCTGCGGATGTACGTTCGTTTTCGTCTTCACTATGAGCGGCGGCAAAACGACGGTCGGGACGGTCCATGCGGTCGGTCTTGAAGTTCGGGCGACCAGCAGGACGGGTGTCATATCTTTTTTCTGGGAACGAGGGCCTTGGGCGTGAGGCGGAATCTTCCGTTCTTTCCGCGCCTTCCTCGTTCAATGCTTTCTTATAGTCTTTGTTCTTTCCTTCAAATATTTCGTAGCAACGGTATTCGCAGTCGAGCGAGCCGTTGATCAGCTTCATCCGTTCGCTGGGACGCAGGCCGATCTTGTCGAAACATTCGTCTTTGTAGCTGAGTATCCATACTTTATATCCGGTAAACACATGTTTGACGCGTTCGCCGATCATATTATAAAGTCCCAGCAGGTCGCGGGAGGAGATACGTTCGCCATAAGGCGGGTTGGTTACCAGGATACCCGGTTGCGGTGCTTCCGTATATTGCTGGAACGGCATCGTTTTCAGTTCGACGTATTTGGCCAGGCCTGCGCTACGGATATTCTTCTGGGCAATCTCGATAGCGGCCGGGTTGATATCCGAACCGTAGCATTTGAAAGTGAACTCGCGTTCCTGGCTTTCGTCGTTATAGATGCGGTCGAACAGTTCCTGGTCGAAGTCGATCCATTTCTCGAAAGCGAACTCCTTGCGGTGGATACCCGGGGCGATGTTCAGGGCGATCATAGCCGCTTCGATCAGCAGCGTACCGGAACCGCACATCGGGTCGACGAAATTGGATTCACCTTTCCAGCCTGTCTTCAAAATCATACCGGCAGCCAGTACTTCGTTCAGCGGCGCTTCGGTCTGTTCCACGCGGTATCCGCGTTTGTGAAGGCTTTCGCCCGAACTGTCGATAGACAAGGTACAATCGTTGTGCGAGATATGTATATTGATGTATAAGTCGGGATTGTTCACACGTACGGAAGGACGTTTGTTGTGCTTCTCCATAAAGTAGTCAACGATCGCATCCTTTGTACGGTAAGCCACGAATTTAGAGTGATTGAAATCTTCTGAATAGATCACGGAGTCGATCGCGAACGTCTTGTCCAGTGACATATAGTTTTCCCATACGACCTTTTTCACTTCCTTATAAACCGTATCGGCATCTTTTGCCTTGAAATGATAGATCGGTTTCAGGATGCGTAAGGCGGTGCGGCAACAGAAGTTGGCTCTGTAAAGCACTTCTTTGTCTCCTGTGAAGGATACCATCCGGCGGCCAATTTCTATATCGTTGGCGCCTATAGCTAATAACTCACCGGCCAGTATTTCTTCTAACCCGTACAGGGTTTTGGCCACCATTTCAAATGTCTCGTTATTCATTTGCGTGCGTTGTAAGAAAAGATATTTATTTAGTTACTTTATTTTGTGTAATGACAGCACCGGGGGGAACATCTCCGGTGATCCAGACGTTGCCACATATCGTGGCGCCTTTGCCGACGCGTATTTTCCCCAATAGCGTCGCGTTGGAGTAGACGGTCACATTGTCTTCCAGGATGGGATGGCGGGGGACACCGCGGATCGCGTTCCCGTTCTCATCGGGCGGCAGCTTTTCTCCGGCAAGGCTGACACCCTGGAAGATGCGTACGTTATTCCCGATCACACTGGTTTCGCCGATCACGGTACCCGTACCGTGGTCGATAGAGAAATAATGTCCTATCTGAGCTCCCGGATGAATGTCGATACCGGTTTCGGAATGAGCCATTTCGGTGATCATCCGGGGTATAAAAGGAACGCCCAACTTATAAAGCTGGTGCGCTATACGATAATTGCCTATTGCCCGGAAGCCCGGGTAACAGAAGATAACTTCATTGATGTTTTGTGCTGCCGGGTCACCGTTGTAGGCGGCTTCGGCATCGGTGGCAAGCAGACAGCGCATTTCCGGCAGTGTGGAAATGAACGCTTCGGAAAGTTTTTTTGCCTGGCTGAAGATCAGCTCTTCCGCACAGGAAGTACAACTGGTGTCGGCCAGGCAAAGGCCCGCATAGATTTGACGGCTGAGCAGCTCGTGCAACTTTTCAATATTGACCCCGGTATGGAAACGGATCGTCTGCGTACTGATCCGCGCATTCCCGTAATAGCCTGGAAACAGGATTGCACGACACAAGTCAATGATCTCCTCCAGTACTTCACCTGAAGGCAATGCCTCTTCATCGCGGTAGGCATGAAACAGTTGTTTGTATGAACATTCGTCCGACAGCTTTTCTACTGTTTCATTCAATACCTTGCTATGCTTTTGCAATCCCATTATTTCGAAAGTCTTATTTTGGGCAAAAGTACATTAAATATCTGATATATGTGTACTTTTAATAGGTTATAACTGCTTTGAAATGCGTTTCCGGCGGCCGTTGATCAGTAAAGAAGTCGGAGAATGTCACCTTAAAGATGATGAATCCGTCTTTTGTATATTCGGCAGCATAGGTTTCTGTCCATATGTTATTCTCTTTATCTATTCGATTGACAGGGTTGGGTAATGCAGTTTGTGCTTCTTTGTCTTCACCGTGATCCAGATACATGTAACAGGTAATTAAGCCTTCTTTATAAGCATCCTGATATATGTCGAAATCTTTATCGGCAATTCTGTACTCATACATGTAAAAAGGTTCGTTATTACCATTGTCGACTAATTCCCAGTCGCTTGACTTAACTTGTATATCCTTGTCAAATATCCAGTAGGTTATACCGCCATCTTCCCCGTCTCGTCCCGGAGGGCCCATCGGTCCTTCGCATGAAGCGAACAGGAACACCATTAAAAATATTGCTAACAGATTTTTCATATATTCACTCTCTTAAATGTTTAGTATTTCTTGTGCGGTGCCCCGAACTCTTTGCATGTTACTTCATCGAGGTCTACCAGCCATATTTTTACGTTTTTCACAGCTGGGTCGGAATAACGGAATTCCTTGTCCGAATACTGTTTCATAATTATATCCAGTGCTTCCGTTTTCTTGTCGAAGTCTTCTTCAAACCGCACTTCGCCCCATGCGATAACGCTTTTGGAACGCATACGGTAACTGCAAGCCACTTCGGGATGCTGGAATACCAGATCATGGTCGGTGCTGAAGGTGATACAAACCTTCGGGTTACGTTCCAGGATTGAGATACTTCGGCCTTCCTGCGCTGAATGTAAATAGATAACACCGTTCCGATAGCCAAAGTTCATGGGAATAACGTAAGGCGTACCATCCGTATCAGCCAGTCCGACGAAACAGACATCGCAACTACGGATAATCTCCTCGATATGTTCTTTCTCTGTGTGTACCAGTGTCTTCATTACTATTTTTAATTATGCTTTTGCAAACATAGTAAAAAAGTTCAACTTCTCGGACTTACTTTTGCGACTAATTCTTTCTTTTTAAAATATAAATGAGAATAACAGTCCCCCCAAGATCGTTCATGACTAAAAATTAGACTTCTTAATTGGCAAATAGCTAGAAAAAATTGAGCTATCTGCTAATTATTGAATTGAACCAATTATCGACGGTGTCTTCAGGCTGTAGGCCTGTAACAAACTAGCCCAGGGTTCTAACCCTGGGTCCCTTGAATCCTTCTCTTTCTGAGGCACCCTGTAGGGTAGGGTGTTCAGTAAAGTGTTCTCATTTTAGCATACTTTTTTTAGTGTTTGATTCCGCATGGAGACTAGGTTTGGCGATAGTTTTTTTGATGCCCATTCATTGATA